>JBBITV010000075.1:3216-11616 GCA_037440585.1 Chloroflexota bacterium | reverse complement strand
GCCGGGATGAGGTGTTGATGGCCCGCTACGGGGAGAAAATTCCGGTGATTGTCTTCGAGGACGGGCGTGAGGTCGTGGCGCCGGCGAGTGAGTATCGGGTGAGGAAAGTGTTGGAGCGTGATGTGTGAGCTTCAAGGGATGATCTATGGCTGAGATAACAGTTGAGCGACAGGTAGGAATTCTGGACGCGCCGAGCCAGTTTATCGACTTCCTGGCGCGGCATTGGTTGTTGTTTGCGAATACCTTCGTGGGAATATTCGCCGGGTTGCCGTTCCTGGCCCCGGTGTTGGCTATGCTGGGCGCGGACGGGCCGGCCCGGCTGATCTACTTTGTCTACCAGTTCACGTGTCACCAATTGCCCCAGCGCTCGTTTTTTCTGGGCGGCCCGCAGTTTGCTTACTCATTCGACCAGATCGCGGCGGCGACCGGCGGAATAGACTTCTGGAGCTTTTACCACAACCCCTTGACCCTGCCGGCTCTGGGCTACCAGGTGGCCTACTGCCAGCGGGATGTTGCGATCTACAGCACGATCTTCCTGGCTGGCCTGCTCTTCGCCCTGGTCCGGAGCTGGCTGCGCCCGTTGCCGCTGTGGGCCGTGGCCTTGTTCGCGCTGCCGATGGCCGTGGATGGGTTCACGCAACTGTTCGCCTTGCGGGAAAGCACCTGGGAGCTCCGCCTGTTGACCGGTAGCCTGTTTGGCCTGGGGATGGTCTGGCTGGGCTATCCCTATTTGGAGTGGGGGTTCCAGGATATTCAGCGGAGCTTGGTTGGGGTGGGCCGCCAGAACCCCCAACATCCCGCGTGACTGCTTCGGCAAAATCACAATAGCCCAAAAGGTAGTCCCAAGGTAACGCTGGATTCGCGCCCAGAATCTGTTCGGATCTCTTTTGTGCCCGCTAAAGTTGCTCGACATCATGCGGGCCGCTCTCGCGCAGGCCGGCGTTGGTGATCTGCACGAATTCGGCTTTCTTAGCCAACTCGGCGATGTCTAGGGCCCCGCAATAGCTGAGAGCCGAACGCAGGCCGCCCACGAACTGTTGCAGCACTTCGTCGACGCTGCCCCGGTAAGGCACGGTCGCCTCGACCCCCTCGGCGACGACTTTCTCCCACTCGACTTCCTCGACTTCTTCGTCGGGCCCCTCGGCGGGCCGGCTGAGCGTTGCGCTCAACGAGGCCATGCCACGGCTCACCTTGTACTTGCGACCGTTGCGTATCACCGTTATGCCGGGGCTTTCCTGCGTCCCAGCCAACGCGCTACCGATCATGACCGAGGATGCGCCCGCCGCAAGTGCTTTGGCGATGTCGCCTGAGGTACGGATGCCACCGTCGGCGATGATGGGCACGCCTAACTCCCGGCCTGCGGCCGCGCACTCGATGATAGCCGTCAATTGAGGTACCCCAAAGCCGGTGACGACCCGGGTAATGCAAATCGATCCCGACCCCACACCGACCTTGACCGCGTCCACGCCAGCCTCAACCAGGTCCCGGACTCCCTGTGCCGTCGCCACGTTGCCCGCGATGATCTCGATATTGCCAAAACGCTGGCGAAGTGCGCCAACCGCCCGGATGGCATTCTCCGAGTGTCCGTGGGCAATATCGACGACGAGGACGTCGGCGCCAGCAGCCAGGAGGGCCGCGGCCCGATCGAGGAAGCCTGGACGCACCCCGATGGCTGCCCCGACCCGGAGCCGGCCCTTGTTGTCCTTGGAAGCATGGGGGTGTAACGCGCGCTTGAGGATGTCCTTGGCCGTGATCAGACCATGGACTTGATCATCGGCGTCGACCAACGGCAGTTTTTCAATCTTGTACCGGTGCAGCAAGGCCATTGCCTGTTCCAGCGTTGTCCCGGGGGGAGCCGTAACTAGCCGCTCTCGGGGGGTCATCAGCTCCGCGACAAGGCGCTCGGGGTCCGTTTCAAAGCGAATATCTCGCGTGGTCAGGATGCCCGCCAGGCGCCCATCTGGGTGAAGTACCAGCAACCCGCCAGTGCCGTGCTGGGTCATCATCGCCTGCGCCTGGCCGAGCGTGGCGCTCGGCGCCAGCGCGTATGGCTTCTCGACCACAAAACTCTCTGCCCGTTTCACCCGGGCAACCTCGGCCGCCTGGCGCTCGGTGGACATCCAGCGATGGATCACGCCGATGCCGCCGGCCCGCGCCATCGCGATCGCCATTCTGGACTCCGTGACGGTATCCATATTGGCGCTGACGATGGGAATGTTCAGTGGAATATGACGTGATAGAAGGGTAGCCGTACTGACGTCCTGGCGGGACACCACAGCGGATCGCTTCGGGATCAAAAGGACATCGTCAAACGTTAGACCAATTTTCATCGCAACTTCCACCTCCACATCTACTGCCAATCAGCAAACTGTCCTGGTTGCATTTTACTTCAGGCCACGGTGTCTGTCAATTGTGGACTACCGTGTGAGTGTATGCCAAGTTTTAGAGCTTGTCTGAAAAGCCCGCCGTATCCGTGTATCCGTGTCCGAATCCGTGTTGTGCTCCGCGGGTAGACATACTTTGGGAAAGCCCTGTACGAGTTTGACCCAGCGGTGCCGACCTGGTACAATTGAGTCTGATTCCCGAAAGGAGATGTCTCAAATCATGCGGTTATCCAACCTGCGATGGATCGCTCCCATCATGTTGGTGACGATGTTGGCCTGGATGGGCGGAACAGTGCTCGCCCAAATCCAGGCACCGCTCAGGATCACCATTACTGTCACGAGTGCCTATCAGTTTGAGCCCGACGAAATTACGCTCACCGTGGGCCAGCCGGTAGAGATAACGCTTGTCAACAATAGCCCTGAGGATCAGAACATCCGGATCGAACTTGGGCTGGATGAAGAACACGGGCTTATCGAGGATTTGCGGCCAGGTGAGACAGGAACGGTGAGCCCCTTCACTCCCGAGGACGATGGTACATACTACTTCTACTCGCCCATTAGCGACTTTCGTGAACGGTATGGCCTGGACGGTCTCGTACATGTGTTACAAGCGGATATTACCGGGACCCCCACCCTAACGACGACTACCGCGACTGCCACGCCCACCCCCACCCGGACCACGATACCCGGCGTGCCCACCGCGACTCGCACTCCGTTGGTCACCCCCAGTCCCACACTTATCGTCCTTGCCACGGCGCAGCCGACTGTGGCGCGCCAGAGTGTGGGGGGAACGCCGGTGTCGCGTGCTTCGACGCAGCGCCTGCCGCCGACGGGTGGACCGCTTGCACAAGGCCTGGCTTCGCTGGCGGGCATTGGCGTGATGGGCGGGCTGCTTGTGGCTTTGGGCCGTTTCCTCCGGCGGTGGGGACGCTGACGTGCAGAACCGTAAGCCATCTCGCCGGTGGGGTCTCGTCGGTGACCTGCTTAGTTTGCTCGGGGTAGGCATGATCGCCTTCACCTTGTTTACACTCTGGCAGGAAGGGCCGGAGGCGCTGCTGGTTACAGTCTCCCCTAACCGCTCAGCCTACCAGCGGCGGCTGGGCTACAGCTCACTCCCCGAGTTGCCTGGCCAAAGGCCACCCGCGGAGACACTGGCGCCGGAAGCCACACCGCCACCGTCGCAGGTGGCGGAAGCGGCGGAGCCACTGCCGGCCGTTGGCGCCTCCCCGCAACCAGCCCCGATTCTCGATTTACTTCCAACCGCGCCGCGTGGCGTGCACCCGGTTCGCATCAATATTGCCAAGATCGGCATTGACGCACCGGTGGTCGAGGTGGGTGCGCGGGAGATGGAACGCGACGGCCAGTGGATTGTCGAATGGGAGACCGCCGACAATGCGGCAGGACACCTGGCCGGGACTGGCAATGCTGGCATCCAGGGTAATGTCGTCCTGGCCGGGCACAACAACATACGTGGCCAGGTCTTCCGCCGCCTGGACCGGCTCATCCCAGGAGATGAGGTCGAGCTGTTTGGAGAGAACGGGGAGCAGTTCCGCTACGTCGTGCGCGAGGCGGTGATCGTGCCGGAGGAGGGTGAACCGGACGCCGTTCGCGATGAAAATGCGCGCTATCTGCTCCCAACGCGTGACGCGCGCCTGACCCTGGTCAGTTGTTGGCCGTACTGGACGAATACCCACCGGATCATTGTGGTCGCGCTACTTGCCGGCAGTTGAGGGTAGGGCGCTGGCCGCCAACTGGCCATGTTACACTTCGGGTCGCCTGTCCGAGATAGGCGGCCCTTTTTACTTTCCTTGATACAGTCAAGTTAGAGAGTGATCAGGATTGTGACGTAACAAACAGGACTCACTTTTCGTTTGCTATCTCAGAGGCACGTAGATGAAACCACCTACCGCCTGGGTCCGCACCGTGCGTATGGGGTGGGTTGTGCTGCTGAGTGTCAGTCTATTACTATCAGCCTGGCCGGCCCTAGCTCAGAACCCTACACCACCACCGCGGCCCAATCCAAATCAAACACAGCCGACTGGCCAACCTGATCCACCGAAGGCAGCCACGGCCATACCGGTGCCTACGCCCATCGCGCCACCCAAGGCTCCACCTACAGCGGCGCCGCCAGCGCCGACTGTGGCGCCACCACCGTCACCGCCCCCTAAATCTACCTCACCAGGGGCGCCGGCAAATCCATCACCTACCCGCGTTCCAGGCGAGCCAATGGCCACGACGCCGGCCACGGCTCAGCCAGCACCGTCCTCCACGCCTGTTCCGACGCCTCGTCCGGATCGCAGATCTGATCCGCCGCGTGAGGAGTTGCCCCGGCTGACATTGACACCGGTGCCACCCACCGCACCCGCTGAGCCTACCCGGACCCCCGGTGTTCCGCAAGCGAGGGCTACGGCCACTCGAGGCCCTGTGCGAACACCTGTGGCCATCGCTACCCAGGGCGGGGGGGCGCAGAGCGGCCCACAACCCAATGTGGCCATGGCTCCGACGCCACGACCCGGCCCGGTTCTCTTTCAAGCGCCGAGCGATCTGACCATCCAATATATGGGCGAAACCTATGCCTGGCTCACCTGGACTTACGACGGGACGGATGCCCTCAAATTTGGCATCGAGCGCTCGAGCGATGGCACAAAATTTGCCGAAATCATGCAGGTTTATGCCAACGAGTGGATGGACAGCACGCTCACGTGCGAAACCACTTATTCCTATCGTGTGCGGGCCTATCTGCGTAACCTGGGTACGTCGGGCTATAGCAACGAGGCGAGCGGTCGCACCAGTCCCTGTGCACCTTCTTTTCTAACAGCAAAGCCCGTCGGTAACGACCGCATTGACCTGCAATGGCAAAACAATTCACATGAGCAATCGGGTTTCCAAATCCAACGTTGTAACTATGACCCCTATACGGGCAACTGCTCGCCGATCCCGATTGCCCTGTCTATACCACCCAGCGTGACCACTTTTAGCGACTCCGGCCTGGCGTGCGCCACGACCTACCGCTACAACGTCCGCGCCTACCGGAGCACTGATGGACGGGAATCGCTCTGGAGTGCCCCGGCCGAGGCCATTACCGGGCCATGTGCGCCGGCGACGCCTGGCCCTACTCTTACACCGACGTTAGCAGTAACTGATACGGCCACGGCCACGCCCACGTGGACTATGTCGCCGACGCCAACCGACACGACCAGGGCGCCATTGACGCCGACAGGCGTGGTGACGGCCACCGATACGGCGACTGCGACCAGTACCGCCACAGCATCCAACACGCCGACGGCTACTGCAACGCCCAGCGCTACCCCAACGCTGACGTCCACCGCGACGGGGAGCCCAACCAGCACGGCTACCACTGTGCCCACAGGCACGCCGACTGGTACAGCCACTTCCAGTCCGACGGCCTCGCCCACGAACACCGCGACGGCACCGCAGACTTTGACGCCGACTCCCACGTTTACGCCAACACCCACGCCTACCCGGAAGCCCACCACCCTCTATGTCCCACACATCTTCGATCTCGGCGAGGTGCCCATTGGCGGGTCCGGGTTGGGCTATTTCTACATCACGAACCTGGCCTGGCCGCTGGCCAACCCCATCATTGTTAGCAACTTGATTGTCGATCCGCCTGGCGAATTCGAAGTGCTGTCGCCGACGGAGTTTCCCCAGACCATCGAGCCCGATCCGAACAGGCCGCTGATGGTGACCGTTCTGTTCAGCCCGACGACCGCCGGACCAAGGACTGCACTGCTCTGGGTGGTTGCCGATGCTGCTAATACACCTGTCAGCATCAAGCTCACTGGTACCGGCCTGGAGATCACCCCGACCGGTACCGGGACGCCACCCACAGGGACACCAACCGGCGCCGCCACGTCCACGACGACCCCGTCGGTGACTGCGACGAGCATGATCACCGGCACCGCAACGGCCACTCCGACTCAGACGGCAACGGAAATTCCGGTCCCGACGCCCATTCCAACCGATACGCCACCCGGCTACCCTGGCCCGGTCCCGACACCCAACGCCACCAATACACCGTCTGGTTATCCTGGTCCGGTCCCGACGCCGAGCCCGACCGATACGCCATCGGGTTACCCTGGCCCCACCCTGCCGCCCAGCCCAACCGCGACGCATACGTCGAGTCCGACGGTCACGAGTACGGCGACGGCCACGATCACCACGACGGCCACGGGTACGGCAACCATTACACACACGGCGACTGCCACGGGCACACTCGTGGTGACGCCTGGCGCGACCGCGACGCATACGGCGAGCCCGACCGTCATAGCCTCGCCGTCAGCCAGCCCTACCCCGCCGCCGCACAAACCGCCGCGAGAGGAACACCCACCTGCGCCGCCGTCCAGCACGCCCCTGCCGAGCGACACTCCGCCGCCCATCCCAAGCCAGACGCCGACACGCGTGCTCTTCCGGTTTGTGACGCGCACGCCAGTGCGGACCAGCTCACCCACTGTCACCAGGACCAGCACTGTAACGGCGACGGTGACGGCGACCGTGACTCAGACGGTCACCGCCACGCTCACGGTTACGGCTACTGCGACCGAGACTGAAACACCCACCGCCTCGCCAACGTTCACTGCTCTGGCGACGTTTACCTCGACGCCCGAACCCAGCCCGCCAGCCACATCAGTGCCGATGCCGCTGGCGACGGCGCGACCCACCTCCACGGCGGTGCCCTCGGCGACGACACCCAGCGGTAAGCCGCCAGCGCGAGCTTCAGTTCACAATTCGCCCGGCTGGCAAGACACCCTTCGGGAACAGTACTTTCTGAGTATCCCAACTGTACCCGAAGTCTCCGTGGAGTTGGGGGTCGTGGCGACTAACTTGTTGTTGGCGATCCTCCTGGCGCTAGCTTTCGGGACATTCTCGACGTTGCTCAACAATACCCTCGAGTCTGAGGAGCAGACGCTGCGTGGATGGCTGAGCTCGCTTGGCCCCATCCGCTGGTTCAATGAGAAAACGGGCGGCATCCTGGCCAGTCTCCACGGCTCGGTCACGTCTCTGGAAGTGCCAGACTTGGTAGTCATGGGATTGATCCTGTTGCTCTACGGCGCCGTGTTTGCGTTTCTGGATCCGGGATTCCACCCCTTCAGCCTGGGCGGGCTGTGGCTCCTGGTGAGTATGGTCCGTTCCGGTGGATGACCTGACAACGTGGTGGCTGTTGCGTCGCTGGAAGATCACGGGTGACGTCTCGGTCTATCCGAGCAACCTGATTCTGGCCTCAGTTGCGGTGGCCTTTTCGCGCTTCTTTGGCCTGATTCCGGGGATCGTGTTTGGCTCGCCGGGGGGCGTTCATGTGGATGACCGCAGCGTGCTCAGCCCGGAGCGCGTCCGGCGGCTGATGCTGGTCGGGTTGGGTTCAGTGGCCGGTCTTGCATTCGTCACCTGGCTCGGCACCCTGCTCACCGCAGCCCTTGACAGCATGGGCGCTGGAACCACACCCTTCGCGCCGTTCATCGTGTTGGGGCAGAACTTGCTGCTGCTCGTCTTCCTGGCGGCCCTTACCAGCCTGTTCTTTGAGTTGATCCCTATCTCCTATAACAAGGGCCGGGATCTATTCGACATGAACAAGATCCTCTGGGGAGCGGTATTTGTATCAGTAGCGTTCCTGTTTATCCACCTGCTGATCAATCCCAGCAGCAGTTTTCTGGAGGTCTTCCTGAACAACAACCTGCGGACCCTGATAATCGTGGTCGGTGCCTTCGTTGCGTTCACGCTGGAGGTCTGGGCCTACTTCCGTTGGCGTGAGGGCCAGAGGCCGGATGCATGAAACGTCAAACGTCAAACGTCAAACGACATATCCACAGCGGGCCGGCGTACATGCCATGGCGTGGCGCTTTCGTAGGCGTGTGCGGCGCGCAGCACCGTCGCTTCATCCCAGGCCCGGCCGATAAGTTGCAGGCCCAGGGGGAGCCCTTCTGTAGAGAATCCACAAGGCACTGAGATTGCTGGCAGGCCGGTCAGGTTGAAGAGCCGGGTAAACCGGGTCAGCGGC
>JBBITV010000075.1:0-3191 GCA_037440585.1 Chloroflexota bacterium | reverse complement strand
ACGAGAACCTCGGCGGCGCCTATGTGGGGTGCGGGGATGCCGCACATCGGCGTCGCGACCAGGTCGACCTGTTCGAACAGGCGCTCGTAATCGCGGATGAGTTGGCGCTGCACCTGTCGTGCCCGGCCGTAGTCGATGCCCCGGACAGGAAATCCACGCTCCAAACGCTCGCGTACCTCGGGCTGATAGTCCACGGGTCGGGCTCGCAGCCACTCCTCGTGGAATGCGGTGGCCTCCGCCATTAGGATGGTGATGGCCGCGTCCAATCCCTCCTCCACTCCCGGCAAAGTGACCCAAACTATCTCGGCCCCCAGGTCACGCAAGTCCTCCAGTGCTGCCTGGAATGCCGCCCTGACCTCGGTGCTGACCCCCTCAAAGGCATAGGCTGGATCGACAGCGATCTTGAGCCCGGTGATGCCGTGCTCCAGCGTTGCCAGGTAGTCTGGCACGGGCACGCGCACTGTCGCCGGGTCCTGAGGATCCCAGCCCGCCATCACCCCCAACATTACGGCTGCGTCGAATACTGACCTGGTCATCGGCCCGGCGTGGTCGAGCGACCACGCCAGGGGAACCAGGCCGCGGCAACTGACCCGCCCAAAGGTCGGTTTGAGCCCGACGATGCCGCATAGGGCCGCTGGAATGCGGATCGACCCGCCGGTATCCGTCCCAGTGGCGGCGATGCATAAATCGGCAGCAACGGCCACCCCGGAGCCGCCGCTGGAGCCGCCAGGGATGCGGTGCGTATCCCACGGATTTCGGCTGGGCCCGAAGAACGAGGTCGTGCCGGTCACGCCATAGGCGAACTCGTGCAGGTTCGATTTGCCCAGAATGATCGCACCGGCCGCCCGCAGCCGCGCGACGCAGGTGGCATCTTCACTCGGGATGCGCCCGGCCATGATCCTGGCAGCCGCGGTCGTCCGGACGCCGGCTGTGTCAAACAGGTCTTTCAGAGCGATCGGGATACCGTGTAGTGGGCCACGGTGCGCACCGGAGAGGATTTCGCCCTCGCAACGTCGCGCTTCAACCAGAGCCGCTTCGGAGAGGACGGTGATGTAGGCGTTGAGACGGCGGTCGAGAACCTCGATGCGTTCCAGGAGCGCCTGGGTGACTTCGATGGGCGAGACCTGTTTCGTTGCGAGGAGTGGGCTCAAGGTCTCGATGGTGTGGTGACATAATTCAGCGTTTGACATGAGGATCCCCTGTCTTGAAGTGTCTGATTTCAGTGAACCGATTCTAACCCGGATCGGAGGTGGCGTCAAGCTCAAGACCAGCAGACGATCACCGATACCTGATCGATGAACATCCAGGTGCGCAGACCGTCGGCGCCGTCATTGATGACGTTGAAGTAGAGGTGGATGAGCTGGCCGCGCAAGGCGAGCAGGTCGAACGATAGCGGTGTCCAGGTGCGTGTATCTTGCAGGGTATTCAACACGACGGAGCCCATGCTGCGCTGGGGGAAGTCTCCGACGAAGATCAGGACTTGTTGCCGGTCGTCGCGGAAGCCGCTTTCGGTGATGGGCCAGTACCAGAAGGAGAGGGTGGCTCGCGTCGCATTAGCCGGGATGAGAAGTGGCTGGCGGGCCGAAGAGTTGCTGGCTGTTTCGGCGGCTGGCGGTTCGATGCCCAGGCGCAACGAGCGCAGGCCGTCCATGGATCGTTCGGTGGTATAGGCCGGCAGGGTCGGGCTCTCGCCCAGTATCCAGCCAGCGTCGACTTCAAAGCTGCCGTTGTAGATGGCCTCACGGCAGCCCGGACCGGGTTCTGAGGTGGGCGTTGCCCGGGGAGGAGTGGGGAGTGTATATTGCCGGAGAAGCAGCGGGATGAAAGTGTGAAAGACGGAGTCGACGAGTGTGGCGGTGGACGTGGGGTAGGGGGTGAGACTGGCCCTGGGCGTAACCGAAGGGGTGGGCGTGTATGTCGCCGTCAGCGATGGAGTAGCGGTCGGCGTACCGGTCAGGGTGGGTGTGGCGGTGAGTGTGGCCGTGGCCGAGGCAGTAGGCGATGGGGACGGAGTCGCCGTGGGAGAGTCCGAAGCGGTTGATGATGGCGACGGGGTTGCCGTGGGCGTGTCCGAGTAGGTCGGCGAGGGAGAAGGGGTTGCCGTGGCGGTGGCCAAGGCAGTGGGCGAGGCGGTGGGCGAAGGGGAAGGGGATGGTGTCAACGTAAAGGTATCACTGCGCGCCTCCAACTCATAAGAGAAGGTGCAGCCGCCGGCGGCCGGATCGAAATTCTCGATTTTGAGGAAGTAGGTGCCGCCTTGGGCGAATTGCCAATCGATGCGTGAGGCGGGCATGTGGTCTGGGTCGTCGTCGTTGCGGGCGAGGAGGGTGGTGCCGTCGCTGTCTAGCAGGGTGAGGATAGTGTCGGTGGTGCCGGTGAGGTTCAGGGTACGGAAGGTGTAGGCCAGGCCGGTCACCCCGGGGACCTTAACAAAGTCGACATCGCCTGGGGTGTGGAAGATGTGGCGCTGCGGGAGCTGGTTGGGCAGGAGGACGCGGGCTTGCGTCCAGACGTCGTCGGGCTCGAAGGCGTCGTGGCAGGGAGTTGGGGAGGGCGTGGCGGAGGCGGAGGGGGTGGGGGTGGGAGAGAGAGTGAGGGTAGGCGTGGGAGTGTCCGTCGGCGTAGGTGACGTGGTCGGGGCTGGGGTGGCCGTTGGAGATGGCGTCGGTGTGGGGGAAGTGGTGGCCTTAGGTGCGGCATGGATGGAGAGCGTACCCGCTTGTGCCGTGACGTCGATCAGATTGGCACTGGGGTTACGCAGGAGGGCGCGGGTGAAGACCAGGCTGGTGACGCCCGGGGTAAGCCCGAGAAAAGAGATGCGGGCCACGGTGCCGGAGCCGGCCGCGGGCGTCGCCGGCGGTGCAAGGGCCACACGATAGTCAATCTGGCCCGTGGTATTATTGGCCGAGTTGAGACTGACAGTGCCGCCCGGAAACACCCCCGGTTCAATCTGGATGCCGCTGCTGAATGGATCGGCGTCGACGACGGCCAGGTAGGCCGGGTTGAAATGCAGGCCCATCTCGATATCGTAGAGGTTGGAGACGTCTTCCAGGACGATGTCCACCGAGCCGACGTCGCCGACGCCAATGGTTTTGACCGACGGGATGATTTCCAGCCGGGTAAAGCGGGGGATGGGGGGCCTGGGGGCGGTGGCGGTTGGGGGGCGGCTGGCGGTTGGGGTGGAGGTGGAG
>JBBITV010000074.1:4046-11621 GCA_037440585.1 Chloroflexota bacterium | reverse complement strand
CTTGTTCAGGTTCGCATTTCGTTCAAAATTGGGTATTGACTTTTACCGCACTCTCTCCAGCGTTTCACCGGGAAACGCTCAACTTCGCCTCAATCTGTTCCAGGGTCAGATCAGGTTCGGGCCGATCCCCCAATAGCTCCTTTGTCTTCTTTTTCTTTGCCCCGATCACTCAGTGGGTTCAGCCGCGATCAGCTTCCACCCGGCGTCGAGCAGCGGGTGGTAAACCACCCTTTTTCACCGGGAAAAACCCAACTTCGCCTCGATCTGCGCCACGGTCAGGTCGGGTTCAGGTCTATCCCCTAACAACTCTTTCATCGTCAAATACGTGTGGATAAAGTGTCCCGCGGGCAAGTGTTCCCGGAGTACCCCATCCAAAAGGGCAAGGTGTTTGGAATCAGTGACCAGCCCCATCAATTTCTGCAGATGGGCGTATGCTGCGGCATCATTTTGTTCCTTAGCCGCCTTGTAAATCGCCCAATGGTGCAACTCTACTTCCTCCGACATCGCCACTTTCTCTACCCCGGCGGGCGGAACAGGGCGCGAGAGGTTGGCGAGCGCCACATCCGCCGCAAAGACCACCGTCAGGGTCGCCAATCCCCCGAAAATGAAGGTCAGGATCCACAGCCAGGCCAGAGCCCGATCAGCTCGTATGACCGCTTCTGTGTGTGTGCTCACTGCTTCCCTCCGTTGGCCGATGGCCGATAGCCGATAGCCATTGGCAGATGGCTGATGGCAGATAGCCGATAGCTAAGCTAATGCCATCGGCCATCTGCTATCCGCTATCTGCTAATTAGCGCATCTGGAGTGGCATGTCCCAGAAACGTCCGAAGGCGACCAGGGTGAAGAGGACAATGCCGACAATAAAAATCGAGGCGGGAATGAGGGCCACCGGGGTACGGTTGTAAACCACCTTCCACGGCAGGGGCGATGGCTCCATCCCTTTGATGACATCCTCCACCGTTGCCACCTTCTTTCCGGCTAGTGCCGTCATCGCCATGATCAGAACAAAGGTGATCCCGGCCACAAAGGCCAGCATGCCACCCACTCCGAGCGACAGGTTCAACCAGGTGGACCAGGCTGCCGGGGCATCTGCCCCCAGCAAAGCATATCTCCGGGGGACGCCAGCCAACCCGGCACCTGTCCCGAAGATGGACATGATGATCAGCGCTCCGCCCATCAAATAGGGCTGAATTCTGGCTAGCTTCAGCCCCCAAAGCCGCCTGCCCAGTAATACTGGCGCGCCGTAATAGAGGGCGCCCATGTACGTAATATTCGCCCCACCCGCCGCCATGGGATGAATGTAAGCCGGAACGGCAAAGGTGTTATGCAGCATGGGTGCCAATTGTTCCTGGATCAGCATGTAGGACAAGAGCCCACCCAGAAACAAGGTGACCATACCCACAATCATGGAGCCGAAGGCAGGATTCCCCCAGGGGAGATGCTTGAGCCAGCCGAAGAAGCCATAGCCTGCCCCCCGCATCCTGGCTTCCAGCATCCCCAGGATGATGAACGTATGGAGCACAGTGGGCACACCCACCAGGAGAGACAGGCTGGTGCCCATAAATTTTACAGAGTAGGGAAGATTGGGATCCATCAGCAGGTGATAGATGAACGTGGGGGGAACAAAGAGTGGATAGAGGAGGAAGAGAGCCTTAGCCACCTGCTTGGCATAGACCGACTGCGCATCGGCCGTCGCCTCTACCAGGACATAGGATACGCCCACCAGGGCCAAAGCCGGCATGTAGTGGTAAATGTGGAAGACGATATGCCAGTGCATCCGGAAGGCCCCGGGCTCTATGGCAGCCATCCCCAGGGTCCACAGGAAAGCTGTGCCAAAGACCTTAATCGCGGCGATGAGCCCGGGCACAGCAATGAAGAGTCCCGCGATGGCGGCAAAAGCGGATACAGGAATCTGCTTGTAAAAGGCAGCCCAGCTCTCGAGGCTCAGTTTACGCTCTATAGCCCCAAGAATGGTCATTATGAAATCCATCACCACCAACGACATCCCCACGGCCAGCACCACAAAACTGAGGTAGATGAGCCACGCCGCCGGGTACTGTTTTGCCAGGGGGATAGAGGCATGATACGTGATGTTAGCCCCCTGGATCACGCCGGAGAAGGCCAAGAGCGCAGCCAGTGTCATCGTCCCGAGCCCTACCCAGGCCAGCCGATAGCTCCACAGCCTGCGCTTGATGAGAATCGTTCCGGCGGCAATCAGGAACGCCGTCTGGATAAAGCCCATCCAGAAGATAAACATCATGATGCCATGCCCGGTCAAGGCCTGGTAATACACCGTGGAGGGGAGGACTGAAAGGGCGGGGGTTCTGACCAGGATCATCAGTACAGCAAAGATGAAGCCGATGCTCATAATGACCAGGCCCGTGCCGCCGAAGGCGGTCAGTAACCTTCTGTCTTGAGGCTCCAGCTTGATTTCCTGCCAGAGTGCCATGTGGTAACCTCCTTCCTGTTCTCCAGATCCCAGGGCTTATTCCACGATGACCTTGGTCCGCATCAGGTGATGTCCGGCACCGCAGTATTCGGTGCACCTGATCTGGAGTTCCCCAAACTGGGTCGGCCTGACCAGAATCTTGACCGTCATGTCAGGCATAATCACGGTATTCAGGCTCCCATCCATGATTACGGAACCGCCGTGGAAGACATCGGGCGAGAAAAAGATGATGTCGTACAGGCCGCCATACTGTAACCGGATGGTGTTGGGGGTGAAATAAAACTGCCGGGCCATAATATAGACCTTGCTGGTGGAGGTGGGCACGACCAGTCCATCGGGCATCGTGACCGAAACCTTGTCCCCGGGCGGGATGCGGACCGAGCCATCCGGCAAGCCGTATTTCTTTTGCTGCTCGTTGACCTTATTCATGAACCATTCCTGGGAGATCTTCACGCCCCCATGCACGTGTGCCCCGCCTGTCCCTACAACGCCTAGCGTGAACCACAGGGGAACAAGGATCATCACCGAGAAGGCCACAATGAAACCCACTACCAGGAAACTGACAGACCCTTTCGTCGCCTCTACCTTACCCGGAAGTGTTCCCAGCAAAGGGACCTCTGCCATCGTTTACCTCCTTACTTCTCGACCACGATCATGCCACTCATCTCTCTATGAAAGCGGCAAAAGTATGGGAAGGTCCCTGCTTCGGTGAACGTAAACTGGAAGGTTTTCCCAGGACCCAGGTTTCCCGAATCGAAGCGGCCATCTGAGACCCGGTTAGCCCCACTGGTCACCGTATGGGGAAAGTTGTCCTGATTTGCCCACGCCACAGTGGTTCCGGCCTTTATCCTGATGGTTTTGGGTTGGAAGGCCAGGTCTTTCATAATCACCTGGGCCTGGCCTGGAGGAGGTGTGGCCGGAGGGGATGTCGGGGCTGGGCCAGCGGGCCCTCCATAACAAGCCACGACGAAGCCGAGCGTAAAGACCAGAGGCAACCACAGTAAGAAAGCCTTGCGGGCCGTCATCTTTTCTTCCCCCTATTTGAGACTCTCGATGAATTCCGCGAGTTCGTCCACTTGTTCGTGAGTCAGGTCAAACTTGGGCATGATCCCCGGCTGGTATCCTTTGACCACCCTGGCATCGGGTTTCTGAATGGACTCCTCCACATAGGCATGGTCCACGACCACTGTCTCACCGGTAGTCAGCTCGACCGGCTTACCCCAGACGCCAACCAGGCGAGGCCCCACCTCACCCCCCTCACCATTGAGCTTGTGGCAGCCGATGCATCCTTTCTCAATGAACAATTGCTTGCCTGCGGCCCCGACAGCGGAGGCTTTGCTGGATGAGGCCATCGAAGAGGAAGCTGCAGTTGAGGCAGCGGTAGGGGCTGGAATCGCGGCGGGGGTGGGGCCGGCGCAAGCAATGACCAAGAGAAGTAAGGCTCCGAGGAGGACGCTCACCCAGCCAGGGGTATGCAGATACATCTTTCTCTCACCTTTAATCGGTTCAGGATTTTCGTCGCATGCGTACTATACCGCAATCCGGTACTCAGCGCAATGGGGGATAGTGCCGTTTTCGAATACACCTTGGTGCCATCATGTTTTCGACTTTAGTACAATACTCAGCCAGGCCGAACAGTGGTATAATGTAGCCGGAATCGTCCGGATTTCTATAACCAGGAGCCTGTCGAATGGTGTGTTGCATCGCGTGGGGACTGGAGTTATCCGATGTCTGACAAGGTTAGAGAAGTACTCAGTCGCCTGAGCCTGGCTCGGCAATTCATGTTGGCCAGCCTCCTCATCCTCCTGGCTGGCATGCTGATCATCGGTTGGTGGGTTGGACAGCAGATCGAGGTGGGCGTCATCAACCGGACCGCCGCGGTTACCGCGCTCTACGTAGACAGTTTCATCGCTCCGCACCTGCAGGCATTGGCTACCCAGGAAGAATTGACGCGCGAGCATCTGGCCGTCCTCGACGAACTGCTCCGCCGCACACCTTTGGGTCAACGTATCGTCGCTTTCAAAGTCTGGTCGCCCCAAGGGCGCATCCTGTACAGCACCACCCCCGCCCTCACCGGCCTAACCTTCCGCGTCGGCCCGGAGCTGGGTCGTGCCCTCCAGGGCGAGGTCGCGTCCCACATCAGCGACCTGCGAGAAGCCGAGAACATCGAGGAGCGCAAACGCTGGGATCGCCTCCTGGAAACGTACGCGCCGATACGCCAAACCGGCACTGAGCAGATCATCGCCGCATCCGAGTTCTATCAACCGGTGGACGATCTACAGGCGGAGATTCTGGCGGCGCAAGCTCGGAGCTGGCTCGTCGTCGGCGCGGCGACACTGGCGATGTACGTGCTGCTCGCGGGCATGGTGCAGCGCGGCAGCGACACTATCGCGCGCCAGCAGCGCGAGTTGCACGATAAGGTCGTGCAGTTGACGGCGCTGCTCGAGCAAAACGCGCAGCTCCACGAGCGCGTTCGCCGCGCCGCCATCCGCACGACGGCGCTTAACGAACGCTTCCTGCGGCGCATCAGTGCGGATTTGCACGATGGACCGGGGCAAGACCTGGGGCTGGCGCTCTTTCGACTGGACGGCCTCGTCGAACAGTGCGCGCCGTGTTTGACGCCCGGCCGTGATGGTCGTCCAGCCAACGTCGACCTGAACGTCATCCAGACTGCGCTGGACAATGCACTCCAGGAGTTACGCGCGATTGCGACCGGCCTGCGCCTACCCGAACTCGAGAGGGTCTCCATCGCCGAGGTGGCAGCGCGCACAGTGGACGCCCACGAACGCAAGACGGGCAGCACGGTCGCGCTCAACACCGATTTGGTGCCTGAGCATGCGCCGCTGCCGGTGAAAATCACGCTATATCGGCTGCTGCAAGAGGCGCTGTCCAACGCGTACCGGCACGCCGGCGGCGCGGGACAGCGTGTCCGGCTGTGGACCGAAGGTGACAACATTTGCATGGAGGTCGCCGATGCCGGGCCGGGCTTCGACCCGGCCAGCGCAGCTCAGGGAGACGGGCACTTGGGATTGACAGGCATGCGCGAACGCGTCGAGCTGCTCGGCGGCACGTTTGCCATTCAATCCGAGCCAGGGCGTGGCACGGTTGTGGGCGCGCGGCTGCCACTAGCGCAAGTGATGAGTGATGAGTGAGGTGCAGGATGAGTGAGGCGATTCGCATCGTCATTGTGGACGACCACCCTTTGTTTCGAGAAGGCGTCGCGCACAGATTGGGCAAAGAGGCGGACATGGCCGTCGTCGGCGAGGCGGCAGACGCAGATGAGGCCCTGCGCCTGGCGCAAGAGTTGCTGCCGGACGTGGTCCTGCTAGACATTGCGATGCCTGGCGGCGGGCTGAACGCGGCGCGGTCCATCGCTGCTGCCTGCCCGGTGACCAAGATCGTCATGCTGACCGTGTCCGAGCACGAGGATGACTTGCTGGACGCCCTGAAGGCGGGGGCCAAAGCCTACGTGCTGAAAGGCGTCGCGGCGCGTGAGTTGGTGCGCGTCGTGCGCGAGGTGCACGCCGGTGAAGTGTACGTCGCACCTGCGCTCGCCGCACGTCTGCTAATCGAGACACGACGCCCCCATACCCCAGCCAGCCCGGTCGACGAGCTAACCGAGCGGGAGCGGGACATCCTGGAACTGGTCGCAGCGGGTTGCACGAATCGCGAGATCGGTCTGAGACTGCACCTCAGCGAGACGACCGTCAAACACTATATGACTAATATCTTGCAGAAACTCCATGTCCGCAGCCGTGTCGAAGCCGCGCTGTTGGCACACAAAGTTGGCCTGGGCGCGTCTACAACCTCGCAATCTACACCTTTCTCCAGCCAGCCCCGCTGGAACATCTGATTGACAACCCCGCAGGCCTATGCTAGAATCCGCATGGCCTGGCAGCCATACTTTGTCCCCCTGGAGATTCATGTGTGGCATTTTGAGGATTGTGACTAAAAATTCTAACCGGAGAATATCCTTTGCGTTCCCGATTCTACCTGCTCCTGGTAGCCAGTCTGCTCCTCGCTGGCTGCGGTCCCGGCGCGCTCCTCTCTAACGTCGCCATGCACCCGACCGAGATCTCGCCACGCGTGGGCAGCCCCAACCAGATTGCCGTGCTGCACCACGAGATTGGCCAAAACGCTCTGGTGTCCATCAGCTTTACCGGACCCGACGGTCAAGTCCATTTTTTTCGCCGGGACGAACGCCGCTCGCCGGGCAGCTACGATGCGCAATTCAACGGCGTTGTAGATGGGAGGGTGTTGCCTGATGGAGCGTATACCTGGGTCGTAGAAGCGCGGCCGGCCGAGGGCGGCGCGCCGGTGCGCGTCGAGGGCCGGGTAACCATTACTGCTGCCGACACTACTCTACCCGAGATGCGTGACTTCTCCGTCTTCCCCAATGTCTTCACCCCCAACCAGGATGGTATCGACGACCGGGTGACCATCAGTTACTACCTGGACAAGCCGGCTAAGGTTGATGTCCACATTGTCAGCCCCGACGGCCGGACGTACCCGGTCGAGGAGAAGAGGGCGACGCGCTCGCCTGGCGAAACTGGCATTCAGCAGCCGGGTGTTCACCAGTACGATTACGACGCTGGCGTGGACGCGGACGCGCCGCCGCCACCCGACGGCCAGTATACTGTCATCGCCGTCGCCGAGGACGAGGTGGGGAACGTCGTGCGACAAGAGGCGCCGCTGACGATCAAGGAGGGCGGCGTGCCGCGCGCGACCATCGTCCAGGCGGAGATCGGGCCGCCGGTCGTTCGCATGGGCGAATCCGTGATGATTACGGCCACCGTCCGCAATATCGGCACGACGCCGATCCGGACGAACGGGCCTCCGCCGGGCGCTGAATACCCGTCTAACCAGAGCTACAACACAATACAGTTCCCGGCCCTGGACGGCGCCTGGCGCCTTGGCGCTGAGTATGATGCCAACCCAACCGGGCCCTCCTATCCGTATCGTTGGCAACTCGGTAATGCGCAGGATCTGGAGGCGCGGCGTAGCAGGGATGGCCAGACAATTTATTACCTGCCGCCCGGCAAAGCGGTTACCATCACCGGGCGCATCCGCATCGCCGAGAAGCCGTTCCGTCGCGATGTGCACTTCTACGTTGGCCTGCATCACGA
>JBBITV010000074.1:0-4031 GCA_037440585.1 Chloroflexota bacterium | reverse complement strand
GTCGAGGGCGAGGTGAAGCCGACGGAGATTACGATTGAATATTGAGTATTGACTGGAGCGTAAAACGTGAAACGTAAAAGGATTCTTCACGTTTCACGTTTTACGTTTCATGCACCCATGTCCCACCTGGCTATTGTCGTCGTCAGTTTTAACACCCGTAACCTGCTCCACGCCTGCTTGTCGTCCGTCTTTGCCGACGCGGCGAGGTCTGCTATCGACGTCGAGGTGTGGGTGGTGGACAATGCGTCCGCCGACGGTAGCGCCGATATGGTTCGTGAGCAGTTTCCCCAGGTTCACCTGATTGAAAGCGACGTTAACCTGGGTTTTGCAGCCGGCAATAACCGTGCCCTACGCGAACTGGGATTCAGCGACCCGGGCAATGGACCCTTGCCGGTTGGGGTGCCCCGGCACGTTCTGCTGTTAAATCCCGATACCGAGGTCCGGCCGGGAGCTATGGCCGCTTTGCTCGGCGGCCTCCAGCGAGCAGATCGGGCAGGGATTGCCGGGGCGCGGTTGGTCTATCGCGACGGCTCGTTTCAGCATAGCGCCTTCCGCGATCCGGGACTGCTCTCTATCGCCTTCGACTTGCTGCCGCTGCCGGCCCGCCTGTACGATACGCGTTTCAACGGCCGTTATCCCAGGCAGCTTTACGACCAGGGACGTCCCTTTTGCATCGATCACCCGCTGGGCGCCACCATGCTCGTCCGGCGGGAGATGATCCAGCAGATCGGCCTTTTCGATGAAGGCTTTTTCATGTATTGTGAGGAGATCGACTGGTGCATACGCGCCCGGGCAGCCGGCTGGAATATCTATTGTGTTCCACAAGCTGAGGTGGTGCACCACGCCGGGCAGAGCACGCGCCAGGTGCGCAGCGCCTCCTGGGTAAATCTGTGGCGCAGCCGGGCACGATTGTATCGCAAACATTACCGCCCAGCCTACGTGCGTGCAGCGAGTTGGTTGGTGAGGCTGGGGATGGCCTGGCAGGCGCGGGCTGCGCGCCAACGTCTCGATCTCACGCCAGTAGCTCTGGCCGAGCAACTTGAAGCATTCCGCGAAGTTACTCGTATCTGGGAGAATAGCTGGACCGCCCGAGAAGGATATCTTCCCCCAAGAGGAAACTAGATCCCCTTTGACCTGTATGCTCAATCCAGGTATAATGTGCCCACAACTTGTGACTACATTGAGATAGGTGAGATAGGATTGAGACAGGAAGGAGTGAATTGTGCGCTCCGTTGGAGTGCGTGAACTGAAGGAGCACACGAGCCAGATCCTACGCCTGGTGAGCTATCACCACGAGGAAATCGAGGTCACCCATCGCGGTCAGGTCATCGCCCGCCTGGTCCCGGCCACTGTCACACCGGCATCCCAAGACCTGGCGGCAGTCTGGTCTGATCTGGACCAACTCGCAGCGGAAATTGGCATTCACTGGCCGCGCGGGGTCTCCGCCGTCGACGCCGTTTGTGAGGAGCGGCGCGAGCTATGATCGTCGTCGACGCCAGCGTTTGGGTTAGCCGGCTGGTGCCGCAAGATGTTCACCATGAACTTACCCGCCAGTGGTTGGAGCGATACATCTATCAATTGTCGTGCTAACCAAAAACGAAGAGCGCCACCTGCCCGACTGCCTGGCCAGCCTGACTTGGGGCGACGAACTCATCGTCCTCGATTCCGGCAGCATCGACCGTACAGTCGAAATCGCCCGGGCGCGCGGCGCGACGGTGCACCAGCGTCCCTTCCGCAACTACGCCGACCAGCGCAACGCCGCTCTCGACCTGGTCGCCCACGACTGGGTCTTCTTCGTCGACGCAGATGAGCGGGCGACGCCGGAGCTGGCCGCGGAGGTGCGGACCGTGATTCGTGGTGGGGCTTGCGTAGGCTATTGGGTGCCGCGCCACAATTACATCTTCGGCAAACGTATGGCCCATGCCGGCTGGTATCCGGACTACCAGCTCCGCCTGTTCCGCCGCGGCCAGGGCCGCTATGACCCAGCCCGCGAGGTCCACGAGTTGGTCATCCTCGACGGCCCTGAGGGCCATCTGCAAAACCCGCTGATCCACCTGAACTACGAAACCCTGGCCGAGTTCCGCGCCAAACAACAGGTCTACACCGACTATGACGCGCACGTGCTCTGGAACAAGGGGCAGCGCACCCGGCCACACAATCTTGTCCTCCAGCCCTTGCGGGAGTTCCGGCGGCGATATTTTACCCTTGAAGGGTACAAGGATGGGTGGCATGGATTGTTCCTGAGTGGACTGATGGCGTACTATGAGTGGGTCAAGTATCGTAAGCTGTGGCGAATGAGTAAAGTCGAATGCGCAAAACGCGATGAAACCAATTGACATGCCAAAGGACAGTGGTATAATAGGCCGGACATTTGACCGGAGGCCGGCGTATGAGAGGATTTATGATTATAATGGCCAGGTGGTGGCAAAGCCTGGGCCTGACGATCATTGCCGGCCTGGCATTGCTGCTGTTGATGGCCGGCCGTGGCCAACGCGTAGATATAACCGTCCAGGCTCAAATGGAGCCAGATGCAGTCGGCGCCGTGCACTACGCTTTTCTTACCCTGGTGCGGCGCGACTACCGCCCGATCTTGTTCGTCTCGAATCGTACCACGTCTGGCAAGTTCGCCATACATAGTATTCAGCCGCTCACCCGCCAGGTAACACAGCTCACCGACGGTTCGGCCAATGACATTGCACCAGCCTGGTCTCCCAATGGTTCCCAAATCGCGTTTGCCAGCGACCGAAACAATTCTGATTGGGAGATTTACATCATTAACTCGGATGGCACGAATCTGCGGCAGATCACATCCAGCCCGGGTGTCGATACCGACCCGGCCTGGTCACCCGATGGGACCAGGCTTGCCTTCACGTCGGCGCGCGACGGGAACTTTGAGATCTACACCATGAACGCCTCCGACGGTACAGGTCTGGCCCGCCTGACGAAAGATCAGGCCGGTGATCGCCAGCCGGCGTGGTCTCCGGATGGAACCCGGATCGCCTTCACTTCCAACCGGAGCGATGGCAACACCGAGGGATATGGCGGCAACGACGAGATCTATGTGATGACGGCTCAAGGTGCTGACGTCACCCGCCTCACGTCCAGCGGCAGCGCTGACTACCTCCCGCGCTGGGACTGGATCCTCGATCGGATTGTCTTCGTCTCCGAACGGGATGGAAATCCCGAAATCTACGCCATGTACCCGGATGGCAGCGTGCAGACGCGCCTGACCCAGCAGAATTCGAGCGATACTCAGCCAACCTGGTCTGCGGGCGGCTTGCGCATCGCGTTCATGACAAACCGGGACGGAAACGCCGAGATTTACATCACGGACGCTGCCGGCCGCAATCCGGCCAACCTTACCCAAAACCCGACCGTCGACTGGAACCCGGTGTGGGGGCCATAACAGAGCCACGGTTTCAGAGCCGCGGAGAAACACAAAAGCGCGGATACGAGTGCCGGTATCCGCGCTTTTGTGTAGAGTGCTCACTCAACGTTTAGCAGATGCGTACGCAACCTCTGGCGCGACTTCGTCTTCGGGTTCCAACTCATCCTGGGCGGACTGCACCACTGTCAACGGGGAGCCAGCTTCGGCCGGGTGCTCGGCCTGGACTGCCTGGCGCAGGCTTAACCCGATACGGCGCCGAACCGGATCGATATTGAGGATCCGCAGTTGATAGCTCTTACCTTCCTGAACTATTTCCTCCGGTTTGGCGACATTGGCCTCGGCCAGCTCTGAAACGTGAATCAGACCCTCCATCCCTTCTTCTATCCGGGCGAAGGCGCCAAACTTAGTAACATTGGTCACCATCCCTGTGACGATATCGCCGACACGGTACTTCTGCTCAACCAGTGTCGATGGGTCCGGCTTCAGGCGCTTGAGGCTAAGCCCAATCCGTTTCCGCTCCCGGTCCACGTTCATCACGTAGACCTCCACCTCCTGGCCCACTTCCAGGACCTGTTTGGGTTGTACATTGCGGTCCCAGGACAGTTCGGAGAGGTGGATCAGACCATCCGCTCCACCCAGATCG
>JBBITV010000073.1:0-11667 GCA_037440585.1 Chloroflexota bacterium | reverse complement strand
ACGGTCCCAACAAGGCTTTGGCAAGCTCGGTGATACTATCGGCGGGCGGCGCGGCGGTCGAGATCTGCCATTGGGTACCGATGCCGAGCAGCGCCAGCACCACGAATAGCAAGCCGGCGATCGTACCGGCAGCACCCCACTGTTGGTTAATCTGCCTGACCTCTTCAGTCATCACATTGCGCGTCAACATAACGGTAAACAGAATCAACACGGCGATGGCGCCAACATAGATCAGCAATTGTACGCCCGCCAGGAAGCCAGCCTCCGCAACGACGTAGATTCCGGCCACGCCGGTGAATGACAGTACCAAAAACAGTGCGCTGACAAACACACTTCGCGCGATCACCACCCCAATCCCGCCAACCAGCGTGATGAGTGCCATCAGGATAAAAACTATCTGGACAACAGTCATGCTAACCCTCCCTCACGGCCGCGCCACCGCGCCGCCGGGCTGCACTTCGAGCTGGGCCGGCTCCTCTGGCTGGCGCAGACTGAGCAGAATAATTGCCGGGGACAGGAGAAGAACGTTAGCAAAGGCAAAACCGACCAGGCGCACGAACGTGTTGGACTCGGCCGTCAGGTAGGCTGCGATGGACGAAGTCAGCACGTTGCCGAGAGCCAGCGGCACCAGGATCTTCCACGCAAAGTTCATAAGCTGGTCGACGCGCAGGCGTGGCAGCGTGCCTCGCAGCCACATGATAACAAAGATCATAAGGAAAACCTTGAGCAAGAACCAGATGTACGGCGGTAGGATCGGGCCTTGCCAGCCGCCGAGGAATATCACGGTGGCAACTGCCGACACGCCGAAGGTGTTGATGTACTCACCGACGTAGAACATCCCAAACTTTAGCCCACTGTACTCAATGTGGTGTCCGGCCACGATCTCAGACTCTGCTTCAGGGATGTCAAAGGGCGTGCGATTAAGCTCCGCCACCGAGGCGATGAGGAAAATCAGAAAGCCGACTGGCTGGAGAAAGATGAACCACAGGGGACCTTGCGCCTCGGTGATTTTCACCAGCGAAAGCGACCCGGCGATCATCAGCACCCCGACCACCGACAACACCTGGGGAATTTCGTAGCTGACGATCTGGGCCGCCGCCCGCATCGCACCGAGGAGGGCATACTTGTTACGCGAACCCCAGCCTGCCATGAACAGCGCGATGGTCGCCGTGCTGGTGACGGCGATGATGTAAAGGAATCCGATGTTCAGATTTGTCCCAACCATGCCGCGCCCAATGGGGATGACGGCCAGGGCAAGGACCGCCGGGGGCACCACCAGGATCGGCGCCAGGTTGTAGACCCAGCGATGGGCGACGCGGGGAGTGATGTCTTCTTTGGTAAGAATCTTGATCATGTCCGCAATGGGCTGTAGCGTCCCCAGTGGTCCCACCCGATTCGGCCCAGGCCGGTCTTGCATGCGCCCGACCACCTTGCGCTCCATATAGAGCATGATCAATACCATCACAATCGCAAAAACTGCCAGGACAGCGGCCGCCACAATCATGACAATAAGGTCTGCCGCCCAACCCGGCAGAAAGCCCTTCAGGAACTCGGCAAACGCCTGGTTCAGGTTCACAAAGAGGTTGTTCAAAAAGTCCATAGTCCGCTCCGCGAATGACCAACTCCCAATGACCAAATCCCCCCTTCCCCCCGCTTGCGGGGGGAGTGAGGGGGGTGGTCATTGGTCATTGGGAGTTGGTCATTGAATTACACCCATTCGAGTGCGCCCTTGCGCCAGGCATATACGAGTCCCACTACCAGGATCGCCAGGAAAATGATCATCTCAATGAGGGCGAAGACCGGAAGCTGGCGCAAAGCTACGGCCCACGGATAGAGGAAGATAGTCTCAATGTCGAACACCACGAAGATAATCGCGTAGATGTAATACTGGACCTTGAATTGGACCCACGTCTCGCCGATGGTTTCAAGGCCGCACTCGTAAATCGAGTTCTTGACGGGACCTGGACGCCTGGGTCGTAAAAGCCAGGCGAGACCCAGTCCGACGAGGGGAATCGAGAGGGCAATCAGTGCAAAGATCCCGACAAAGGCATAGCTCTCAAGCAAAGATCGACTCCTTTCCAGGCGCTAACCAGGCGATTTGACTTTCACTGGGCGACAATAAGCCGCTGGGCACTGCGGGAGCACAAGCTCGGCCTCAGCGGCAAGTCGGCGATCCGGGCAATGTTCCCATCGACATAGGGGTTGGCTCGTAAGCAAAGCAAAACCCCGCGATGGACTCACGTAATACACATTACAGGGGACTCCCGGATGGGTGAGGATCGACCGCTATTATATCACAAATCCTGCAAAATGAAAAGCGCCTGATACCCAAAAGGCAGGCTGGCAGAAGCTTGCGTCCCCCAGGCAATCAAGTATAATAAGACCGGCACTGATGGATGACACCCTTACCAGGAAGATTGTAGTTAATGCAACTTGTTTTGTCAAGAGCAGAAACCGACCCTGCCTGGGACCAATTCGTGGCCGCTTCACCCTACGGGCACCTGCTCCAGTCGTCGGCCTGGGGTGCGTTCAAGAGCGCTCACGGCTGGCGGGCGTTGCGCGTGGGACTCCGCGATGGGGAGCAGATCGTCGCCGGAGCGCAAGTCTTGTTCCGGCACTTGCCAGTAGGCACAGTGGCCTACATCCCGCGCGGACCCGTGCTCGCCCCGGACGATCCAGCCTGTTGGGCCGCCCTGTTTGACGAAGTGCAGCGGGCGGCCCGCGCCGCCGGAGCCATTTTCCTGAAAGTTGAACCACCGTGGGAAGACGATCCTGGCCTGGAGACCCGACTGGCAGCTTTGGGCTTCCGGGTTGGCCGGACTGTTCAGCCACGCAGCACCATTTGTCTCGACCTGACCCCCACCCTGGACGACATCCTGGCCCAAATGAAGCCCAAGTGGCGCTACAACATCCGCCTGGCCGCCCGGAAAGGCGTCCAGGTCCGCCCGGCCACTGAAGCCGAGCTACCGGCCTTCTACGCCCTGATGCAAGCCACCAGCCAGCGCGACGGTTTCGCCATCCACGATGCCCGCTACTACGCCGACGCCTGGCGCCGCTTCGTGCCCACCGGTCAAGGCGAACTGTTCCTGGCGACCTTCGAGGATGATCTTCTGGGCGCGATCATGGTCTTCGCCCTGGGCCGCACGGCCATCTACATGTACGGCGCGTCCTCCGATCGCGAGCGCAATCGTATGCCGAATCACTTGCTCCAATGGACGGCCATCCAATGGGCCAAAGCGCACGGCTGCACGGTGTATGATTTGTGGGGGATTCCTGATCAGGTTCAGGGTACACAGGTACACAGGTACACAGGTACACAGGTGCAAGATACCGAAGAGGGTGACCATCAGGCGGATTCACCAGGCACCTCGAACCATGAATCTGAAGGCGGATTGTGGGGTGTCTGGCGCTTCAAGCAAGGGTTCGGTGGGCGCGTCGTGCGTTTCATAGGAGCCTTTGAGGTCGTCTACCGGCCGGTGCTCTATTGGCTGGGGATGCGCCTGTTGCCCCGGCTTCGCGGGCGCACGTAAAAATGACCAATGACCAATGATCAAATCCCAAATTGGTCATTGGTCATTGGTCATTGGTCATTGGTCATTGGTCATTGTTAGAATGCAGATCACCTCCAGTGTTGATCGTAACTCCTGGAATCAAACTCTGCTTTCCCTGCCCAACCCTCACATCCTGCAATCCTTCGAGTGGGGCGCTTTCAAATCCCGCCACGGCTGGGCGCCTACCCGGCTGGTCTTCCGAGAAAGCGATCGCCCTCGCGCCGCCGCATCTGTCCTACGCCGCCGCGCGTCGCTATTACCCTATGCCGTTGTGTACGTTCCGAAAGGCCCCATCCTCGATTTTGGCGATGAGGCGACGCTGGCTGAAACGCTCGTGGAATTGGAGCGCCTGGCACGGCGCGAGCGCGCCCTCTTCGTCAAAATCGACCCGAACGTACCTGTCGAAAATGAAGCCGTGCCGCGGCTGTTGCGCGCACGCGGCTGGCAGCCGTCAGCCGAGCAAATCCAGTTCCGCAACACCATGCTCACCGACTTACGTCCGGCCGGGGACGACCTGCTGGCTGCCATGAAGCCCAAGTGGCGCTACAACATCCGTCTCGCCGCTCGTAAAGGCGTCCGGGTCCGCGCCGGCAGCCACGCTGACCTGCCTGCGTTCTACGCCATGTACGCCGAGACCGGCGCACGTGACGGCTTTATCATCCGACCGTTTGAGTACTATCAGGATGCGTGGGGTTCGTTTATGGAGGCAGGCCTGGCCCACATGCTGCTGGCAGAATTAGAGGAGGAACTCCTTGCCGGCCTCATCCTCTTTCACTTTGGACCGACGGCCTGGTACATGTACGGCGCCTCGCGAAACGTCCACCGTGAGGTGATGCCCAACCACCTGCTCCAATGGGAAGCCATGCACTGGGCCAAGGCGCGCGGCTGCACGACCTACGATTGGTGGGGCGCGCCAGACACTCTGGAGGAGTCCGACCGGATGTGGGGTGTCTACAAATTCAAAGAGGGATTCGGCGGGCAGCTTGTACAACACATCGGGGCATGGGATTTTCCTGTGTCCCCAATCTTATACCGTTTTTACACCGTCGTCATGCCCCGGTATCTTAATCTTCTGCGAAGGCGAGGAAAACGTGATGCGTGATGCGTAAGCGTCTTTTCACGCATCACGCATCAACTCTACTTCTCTTCAATCGTAATCTGCTTGATCTTATCACCCCTGGTGATGGCCTTAACCACGTCCATCCCCTGTGTTACCTGCCCAAAGACGGTGTACCCGCCATCCAGGTTCGGTGTGGGCGCCAGGGTAATATAGAATTGGCTGCCGCTGGAGCGGCGCTGTGGGTTGACCTGGTCGCCCAGGCGGGCCATGGCCAGAGCGCCCTCGGGGTGGTTGCGCTTGATCTCGGCCGGGAGCGTGTAACCGGGGCCGCCGGTGCCGTCGCCCTTGGGATCGCCGCCCTGGATGACGAAGCCGGGTTCGACACGGTGGAAGGTGAGATTGTTGTAGAACTCGCTCCTGGCGAGAGCCACGAAGTTATTCACCGTTATCGGGGCGTCCTGGGGGTACAGCTCCGCCACGATCTGGCCTTTGTCGGTATCGATCCTGGCAACGTAGGTCTTCGACACGTCAATAGTCATGGCCGGCGTCGCTTTCTCGCCCGGCAGCGCCGTGGGCACGCCAGCGGCCGGTTGTGAAGTTGCCGGCAGTGGGATCTCGGCGGAAACGGTTGTGGGTGTGACAGTAGCTGGTTGTGAGATCGCTGGCGCGCTTTGCTGGCGGATCATCAGGAACGCAGCGATGGCGATCACGGCCACTGCCGCCAGAAGGCCCTCGAGCCCGAGTGGGCTAGCCCGAATGCGGTCGACCAGGTTGGCTGGTTTGCGTTTAGGTTCGCCGCCCGCGGGTTTCGGCGCCGGCCGGGGTGGGCGTGAGCGAGACTGTTTGCGAGACTTTTTGCTCACCGAATGATGACTCCTTTACTTCGTGTCGTGCTTCATCGGCTCACCCAGGCGCACCACTTTCTCCCGGCCACATGTCACCCCCCGCGTCGCATTGACCGCGTCGACGACCAGCGGCGCGTGCTCTACGATCCAGGCGTAGTCGTGACAGGTATGTCCGGTAACGATGACGACGCAGTCCGAGTTGGCCAGGCGCGCTTCATCCAGTGGCACCGACGCCAACGTGTGGAACTCTCGATGGAACACGTCATCGCCGACGCGGAAATGGGCCACATAGGGATCGTGATACTCAACCTGCGCGCCACGCTCCATGAGCAGTTCGATCACCCGCTCCGACGGCGAATTGCGCGCATCGTCCACGTCCTTCTTGAAAGCGGCGCCCAGCACCAGCACCCGGGCACCTGCCAGGGGGCGTCTTCGCTGGTTGAGCGCACCGGTTACGAGTTGCACTACGTGGTACGGCATCGCCTGGTTGACTTCGGCTGCCAGCTCGATGAACCTGGTGAAGAAATCGTACTCCCGTGCTTTCCAGGACAGATAGTAGGGATCCACCGGGATACAATGGCCGCCCGTGCCCGGACCTGGGGTAAAAGGCATAAACCCAAAGGGTTTCGTCGCAGCCGCCTCGATAACTTCCCACAAGTTAATCCCCATCCGCTCGGAGAGGATCGCCAGCTCGTTGACCAGGGCGATGTTCACGCTGCGAAAGATATTCTCCAACAGCTTGGTCATCTCGGCGGCGCGGGGGGTTGACACCACGTGCACGTTGGGGGTGAGTTGCGAGAGCAGCGCTTTGGAAAGCTCGGCGCATTCGGCCGTCAAGCCGCCCACGACTTTCGGCGTGTTGCGCAGGGTATGATGCTTATCGCCGGGATTGATGCGCTCAGGGGAAAAGGCCAGGTAGAAATCCTTGCCGGCGCGCAGCCCGGATTGCTCCAGGATGGGCAGCACCACATCTTCAGTCGTGCCTGGGAAAGTCGTGCTGACCAGGATAATCAGTTGGCCAGGATGGAGCCGCGCGGCAATGCCCTGCGCGGCCCCCAGGATGAAGCTCAAATCGGGTGTCTTCATCGTACTGAACGGCGTCGGCACACAGATCAAGACGACGTCGACCTGGCGCAGTGTGTCGTAGTCCGTCGTAGGTGTCAGGCGTCCGGCCTGGACTGCACTGGCCACATTTTCGGACGGAATATCCTGGATGTAACTCTCCCCACGCCTCAGCATCGCAATCCGATCTGCATCCAGGTCCAGCCCAACGACCGGAAAGCCTAGCCGGGCAAACTCCACCGCAAAAGGCAGGCCGACGTAGCCCAGCCCGATGATGGCGACGCGCGCTTCTCTATGAGCGATCTGGTCTGATAGACTCATACGACCTGACGTGCCTCCCCCCGGCATGCGCCGGCATAACCTCTTCTAGTTTGACAAGCGCCACTGTGGCGAGGATCAACACCCCCGCCCCGATCACGTAGCCTTCCACCACCGTCGCCTGGCTGACAAACATGGCCAGCACACCCAGACCGCCGCACACAAGATAGAGCAACAGGACGGCCTCGCGCTGGGTCCAGCCTTGCGCCACCAGCCGGTGCGAAATGTGATCCTTGCCGCCTTGAAAGATGGATACACCCCGGCGGAGCCGGGAAATGGTGACGAGCGTCGTGTCGAAAATGGGCAGGCCGAGGACGAGCACAGGGATCATCCAGGTGACCAGTGGAATGTTGGAAGGAAAGCGTAATTTGATCCCGAGAGATGCCAGCATGAAACCCAGGAACAGACTACCGGCATCACCCATGAAGATGCGCGCCGGGTTGAAGTTATAGCGCAGAAAGCCCAGGCACGCGCCCAGGAGCGCCGCCGCCAGACTGCCGACCAGGTATTGATGGCTCATGGCCGCGAGGAGCAAAAAAAAGGCGGCCGCGATGGCGCTCGCCCCGCCCGACAGTCCATCCATGTTGTCCAACAAGTTCAGGGCATTCGTGATGCCCACCACCCAGAACAGCGTCAGCGCCACATTGGCCCACACATTGGGAAACAGTTGAACCTGGACCCCGGAAACGACGAGGATCAAAGCCGCCAGAATCTGACCACCCAGCTTGATCGCCGGCCGCAGCCCATTGCGGTCATCCCAGATGCCGAGGAAAGATACAAGTGTAGCCCCCAGGCAGATGCCTACGACTTGAGAAACGTAAAAACGATCGCCAAACAGGAGCAGTGCGAGGATAAACGCGGCGTAGATGGCCGCACCGCCCAGGAGCGGGATGGGGCTGCGGTGGATTTTTCGGGCGCCAGGCTGATCTACGATGCCGGTCCGCGTCGCGATGCGCTGCGCCACCGGCGTCGCCCCAACCGCCAGGGTCAGGGCGGCGAGGAAGATGAGAAGGAGGTTGGTCATGTTTATTTCGGCTTCGCCGCTTCCAGTTCTTTGATAAACTCCTGCAACGCCTTGTCGCCGGGAGTGATTTGCAGTGCTTTCCGCGCCTCGTCCAACGCTTCGGGGATCCGGCCCAGTTGCTCATAGATAAGCGCCAGGTTGCGATGGCCGGATGCATCGTTGGGTGCGAGTGTGACTACAGCCTGATTTTCCTGGAGCGCCAGATCCAGCCTGCCCTGCTGGGAGTAGACAAACCCCAGCGCGCTATGCGCCGCCACGGAGCGTGGATTCACGTTGAGCGCCTTGCGGTAATAATCTATGGCCGGGTCCCACTTCTGCTGCGTCCGGTACAGGTCACCCAGGCGCAGATAGGTTTGCTCGAACCGGTCGTCCAGGCGCAATGATGTCTGGTAGTGCGACAGCGCCTTCTCGTAGTCACCCAGGAGGTAATAGGTGGTGCCCCACTCGTTGTGTAAATGCGCCGCGTTAGGGCTAAGCTGGAGGGCTTGTTCATAATATTCTAACGCTTTTTTGAGCCGGGCGTCACGCGTCGCCGGGTCCGTGGTCACGCTCGCCCAGATCTGGTGCATCCGCGCCAGGTTGGCAGTATGGTCGGTATTCAAAGGATTGAGGGTGCGGGCTTCTTCGAGCACCGTGCGTGCCTGCTCAAACAGAGCGTCGCGCATTCTCTGGTCGCTCGTCGCCTCACCCTTTTCCAGGTAAGCTTTGCCGAGGAACAGAAGATAAAAATCCTGATCCGGCGCGAGCTGCAGTGCTTGTTTGTAGAGGCTGATGGCCGGATCGTATTGCAGTTTCTGGTGGAAGCCAACCCACGCTTGCTTGTAGTACACATCCGCACGCACGGGGTCCACGTTGGTGGCTAAGATGAGCAGGATCACCACGACCACTATAGCCGGTGCCGCAAGCGAGCGGAGTCCGGCCAGGATGGTAGAGGGAAGTGCCTCTTCACGCAGCAATACCACCCCTAAGATGATCATCGTCGCGAACAAGAAGAAATAAAAGTCCAGCAGGGTATTGGCCAGATCATTGCCGGGTGATAGAGACAAGCCATGTGCGATGGCGTAGGTCAGTGGACAGACAAGGGAGATCGCAACATACACGCCGAGGCTGGCCAGCCAGCCACCCACGTCCGGATTCCGGCCGGACTGTCGCGCGGCCTCAGCTACGGCGATCGCCCCGCCGAAAATCCACGTCAGGGCGAAAAGCCATAGCATCTGCGCCTTCTCGAACAGCTCCAGCCCAGGTGCCGTGAAGTCACAAACCATGACCACCAGGATCAGGCCAACGATCAGGCAATTGGCAAGTAGCAGCCGGCTCAGGGCAAAACTCGATCCTGATACCACGGGCGTCCCCCGGCCAGTTTCCCGCCTCGGCACGGGCCGGCGTTGCCGCCGCCGCGCTCCTGGATTCTGGATAGATTCGCTTCGCTCACCACGAGTTTTAGATTTTGGATTTTGGGCTTCAGTTCGATCCGAATCCAAAATCGGAAATCCAAAACTCGTAGTGAGCGAAGCGAATCTATCCAGAATCTGGCGTTGGTAGAGGAATCCGGCAAACACCAGTAGCCCGGCATAGATCCAGAAATACGTCCGTGTAGCCGCGATGGCAATGCCAAAGTGAATCTCGATAAAGTGCGCGACGATCGCCGCAAGCAAGGCCGTCAAGAGCCAGCGATATGGGCTTTCGGCTTGCTCTAACCGCTCACTGCTGGCGCTAAAGGCAAACCACGCCAGATAGGCGAACAGGCCCAGCATCATCCCGGCCGGCAGACCGACCCCGAAGAACTTCCAGGAGCCGTCCCAAACACGCATGATCAGCACCACGACTAAGCCGCCTGCCAGCCACAAGCCCACAAAGAGGTTGCGGTGGCGAGGCGACGGAATCAGGCCCAACCACTTGAGGGCGAAGTAAAACAGGCTGGTGAACAGGAACAGGTAAGCCAGGAAGCCGATAATCCCGGTGATGACCAGCGAATCCCAGGTCTCGTTGTGCGAGCGGTCAGGGGAAGCGTTACGCGCTTCAATGTGAGCCAGATCAGGCGGGTAGAAGGGGTTGTAGGCGACATGCATCGTCTCCGGCCCGTAGCCGATGAGCAGCCGGAGCGGATCGTTGGTCACCAGGTTAACCGTGCCCTCCCAGATGAGGACGCGGACTTTGCCTGTGCCGCTCTCCGTCTCCAGGATCTGGCCCAGGCGACCGACGTAAGGTAATTGCCGCACAAAACTGAGCGGTGAATTGGGTAAGTTCATCGCGACGATGATCCCGATGCCGAGGATCGCAGCCGAGATCCAACTCAGCCATGCCCACCGCCAACTTTTCCGCCAGAAGGGCGCTATCAACGCCAGGACCACACTCAACGGCGACAGGATGACGGCCAGGCTGACCTCCCCCGCCGCCAGTCGCGACCGGTCCTTCGCTCTGCGGCGCAGCTCGATCAGTCCGAACAATACAAATACATACACGGCGCCCAGGAGCCCTAGCCACGGCCCGCGACTTTGCGAGAATACGATCGCAAAAATCTGCGCACCTAGAATGGGGATATAGCATGCCGCCAGAATGAAGTTAGCGATATTGGTCTCCGTATCTTCGAGCATGACGCCCAGGGCGGCCACTAAACGGTTCAGTGTCAAGGGGACGACCATAATCAGGTACGCTGCTACGAAGATGGAATTCCCCATCGTCGAAGCCACCCGGCGTTGGACATCGCCCAGCCACGGCAAGGGGTCCAGGCCGTAATGCTGCACGATGCCGTATAGAGCGATGGGCAAACTGGTGAGGATGGCGGTCGTGACGATCCGCTCGACCTGCTCGCGGGTGCGCAGATGGCCGAGCATCAACAAGAAGATGGCCATGTAGGATAGCGTGGTGTAGGTTCCCTGGAGCCGCTGATAGGATCCCCACAGGCTGAGGCGCGGGGCGACCGAGGTGATCGTCGCCAGGAGATATACGCCGGCCAGGATCAGCGTCGCGGCAACCAGGGGGGTACCGGAGATCCAGGCCCCAACGCGCCCCAGCGGATACGCGGTGGGCGGCGCCAGCGTACCTGCCCGGATCCCGAACGTGGCCTCGGCGGAGCGGTAGTCCTCTATCACCTTCACTACCCAGGCAAACACCATCACCAGGGCGATGGAGCGTAAAGTAGTCAGTTTATCCGGCTCGAAGACACGGCTGGAGAACACATTAAAAAAGAGCGGCGTGACGACCAGGGCCGCCAGCCACCCTGCTTCGATGATCTTTTCGCACAGGCGGCTGAGCTTCGTTTGCATGGCGGGAATTATAGCACGCTCCATGAGACGGGGCAAGGCGGTTGAAGGGGAGGGATAGCGCAATAAGTCTCTGACGCGGCATCTCCCTCCCCTCCCTCAGTTCTCTCCCTTACTCTACGGTTACGCTTTTCGCCAGATTCCTCGGCTGGTCCACATCACAGCCGCGGGCCACGGCGACGTGGTAGGCGAACAGTTGCAGCGGGATCACATTCAACACCGCCGAGAGCGGCTCCAGGGTCGCCGGGACGTAGAAAACGTGCTCGGCGTGGTGGCGGATCTCGTCGTCGCCGGCAGTGGCAACGGCCAGCACCTGCGCCTTGCGCGCGCGGACTTCCTGGATGTTGCTGATCACCTTGTCATAGGTCGGGCTGGCCGTGGCAATGGCCATGACCGGGATGTCGGGATCGAGCATGGCGATGGGGCCGTGCTTGAGCTCGCCAGCGGGGTAGCCTTCGGCATGGATATAGCTGATCTCCTTGAGCTTGAGGGCGCCCTCCAGGGCGATGGAGAAGCCGAACCCCCGGCCGAAATAGAAGAAGCT
>JBBITV010000072.1:7800-11691 GCA_037440585.1 Chloroflexota bacterium | reverse complement strand
GGCTCTCCAAGCAGCACTGCAACCTTGACCTCGAAGTACAGTGTTCGAGCTATTCGAGCTCGCCTTGCACCAGGCGCGCGTTGGCACCCGGTGGCGGCACCCGGAATGGAACGAAGAGGAGGTAGAAAGGGTTGCCCGTCAGTTGGTGACCAGCACTGTTCCGGGCAAGAGCGGAAGCCGGGTTCTGAGCGTCTAGTCAAACAACAAGGCCGCGAGCGTCATAGCCCACGGCCATTGAACATCTCTAATGCCTGGCAAGTAACTACCGGGTCGCTGAGGCGCGTATCTCACTGGCTACTTCCCGCAACTCAGGCAGGTCGAACAGGTCACTCAGGTCGTTCAAGCCGTCGAGGAACTGCTCCGGCGACACGATCTCAATATCCCGCCGTTTCAATTCGTTCAGCATCTCGTAGAGGCTGAGGCCAGCGTATCGCGCTGCGCCTCGGATATCTATTTCGCCTCGTGTGTAAGCCGCGCAGGCCCAATCTAATCTAAACAATGGTTCCTCACCTGGGCACAACCAACGCTTGGGACGGCAACATAAGGAGCGGCAATACAGCTTGGGAAAACGGGACTGGCAGATCGATCGTCATCGCCGCCAGTCGCTCTTGAAGCACGTTGAACTGGGTATGGTAATTGTTGATAAAGGCCAGGTCAAAAGTGATGATGGCACCCGCTCCAAGCATATCTCTGGCGTCATTCGTGCCAAACGTGCCAAGACTCAACACCTTGGCATCCTCGCGTGTGAAGCCATACCTGCGTAGCCGCCTGGCCCATCGCTTGAAGTATCGGCCAGCTTGCATGACGTCCACTATCTCCATGAAGAGGTCAACCTCCGCCTGGCCGGTGAAACGCCGTAGTACATTAAACGTTTCGATGGTCATAAACGCGCGCAGGCTGCCTTTCTGTACCTTCCATAGCAAAGTGAGAGCATCACTCTCTTCTGGGGTAAGTTCGCTGCCCGCTTCAACCTTGACTATCCCTTTGATTGTCCTACGGACCACGTTCTTGTCGAGCAGGAATACGGGCATCTGGTTTGACATCGTGCTCCTCGAAGTCGTCGATCTCCATTTTCTCTTGGGTGAACAGCCTGTCCCAGAAAGCCGTCTCTTCCTCCTCTGAGAGTGCCAGATACTCCCCGTAGGTTAACCCACCGATGAACGCTTCGTCGAGCGACGGGGGTTCACCCCCACGCCTGGTCAGCAATTCGCGCCGGAAGTACTCGGCCGCCGATGCCGCCTCTTCCATTTCAGGGAGAGGCTGGACTTCTCGGATCTGTGGAACTAGACTGACCAGTTGCACCAGTTCTTCTCTTGTGAATAGACGGAGCACCTCAGCCACTTTCCGCACACGCTGCGGGACCGTTGTTTTGACGTCAATCATCTTTTTCCCTCCTGCTCGCCACCACCGATCACACATCAGGCACGGTTGAACTCATCACGGAAGTCTAGCATAGTCTTACTACACGGTCAAGCGTAAGAGGCATCTCCCAGAGCGGATCGGGTAATATGCCAGGCGGTCGAAGTCAATTCCCGCCGCGCGCAGCCGTTCCCGCTCCTCCGCTCGCCACCGCTCGAAGGCAGCGCGGTCTTCTACCACCTGTACCCGCTGGCGGATGGCGTCAAAACGAGTCTGGCCCGTCTCGTCCATGTACAGGTGCGCCGAATAATCGGCGGGCAACTCGGCTGCACGCACGGCAAGGGCGTCGAGGTAGGCGAGCACTTCTTTGACCAACTGCGAGCGCACACTTGGACCACAAGGAGGAACTCGAAGCCGACATAGAACGGTGCTGGCATTGGGAGGAACAGGCGTGCCAAGTAGCAGGGCGATCGCCCCTGGCGGCCAGGTTGCGGGCACAGGAGCTATTGGGATGATCGTCTCAATTCCAATCCGGCTGCCCCGCACACGAATATCATGAGGTGACAGAAAGTCAAAGTAGTCTTCCAAATTGCAGTAACCACCAACATTTGCACTCATGCCACCGTTTGCGGAGAATCGGAAGAACCAGCCGGGGGCGCCGGGAACTTGTTAGATGAGTAGTTGCGGCTCGTGTAGTACTCCGCTATCATTTCTTCCGGCATCGTGTACATGATTAGGAGGAGATACAGGCCTATTACGAAGAGACAGAGTAAAAGTGCCACAATAAACAAGTAGAATCCACCGGGCTGAACGAGCGGCAGCCTACCGGCTCATCTCCAGCCCAGAAGGGGCTTTGCTCTCTCAGCGCATGGCTTCTAGCCTGGCGCTCGGCTGCGCGACCAGCCCGCTTCGCTTTATTCGGGCTCACGTCCAGCCCCGTTGGGGCTTCGCTCTTTCAGCGCGGGGATTCTTGGAGATTAACAAATTAACCGAGCAATCCTCACAGGCCGCCTGTGACCGGCCATAGGACGCTGGGCTAAAGCCACGCGCTGAAAGAACCAAGCTCTACGAGCTAACATTCAGCCCGAAGGGCTTCGCTCTTTCAGCCCACGGCTTCCAGTCCTTTTTTTAGAAACCCGGTTTGGTTGCCAAAAGTTAGCTTCCGGGAAGGTGGCTGAGTAATTACGAAAGGAGGTGGTCCCTTGAAGCAAGTGCCTGATGCGAAGTGATGGCTTGTGAAATTGACAAGACATAACAAAGAAAGGAGATGTTCCATGTCGGATTCTAACATCAACCTGGCCGTGGTCATCCTCCCGGTGGCCATCGGCATCCTGATCCTGGTGATTCTCGGCTGGCGGTATGAGATGGGGCGGCGCCGCCGGCGCGCCGAGGAGCTGGCGCGTCTCCAGAACGTACCCCTGCCTGAAGGGGCGGCCTACATCAGTACCGAGGGCACACCCCGCGAGATCCGCCGCGAGCTCCTCGGCGCGTACATGCTCGTCAGCACCGGCACTTTCGGCCTCAACCAACTGGGGCGCCTGCTGATCCTGCTCTACCAGTGTGGGTTGGAGAAGCTCGTCGGCAGCATCCTCGTCATCGAGAACGACACCCAGCTCTGCGCCCAGTTTCATAACCGCATCCCCTCTGTCTTTCACGATCGCCTCATCTACGGCTACACCGAAGCCTTTTCCGGCGGGATGGCCAACAAGCCGGTCCCCTGGGTGCTGCAGCACATTGACCTGTGGGGCGTGCCCATCGAGCGCGCCACGGCGGAGGTGATCGACAGGCATTTACGGCGCAACGGGTCCCGCGCCCCATCGGACATCCTGTTTTTTGAGTCGCTCGGCGGGCAAGCGCCGCTGGGTCTGCCGGTTTTGGAGGCCCTCCACGCGCGGTTTGAGGAAACCCTGATCATCGGTTTCACTACCCTGCCCCGCCACGAACGGCTGCGCGATCACTTCGGGGAACTGAAGGCGGAGTATGAGTCGCGGGGTGTCTTCGGCTGGGTACTCGAAGACAACCTGGGCCCCGATCCGGTGACCGCCGATTATGGCATGGTGGCCACCATCGTCGCCCTGTCCGATGCCGCTCTGCATGCCGACCAGGCCACCCGGCTCAACAATGTCTTCAGTCTGGCTCTGACTCGGGAGCCGGGCGCCATTCTGGTATACCAGGTCGTCGCCAGCAGCGTGGTCGGTTATCCTTTTGCGCCTGATCCTGCCCGTCCACCGCGCTACTACGTCTTCAAACAGCCGGTGGTTGAGCAAGTTCACAAGGGACTGCGCAAGATCGAGCAGGGCCAGGGCGTGTGGTCGGCGACGTTGCCGGTCGGTGAGGCTGGCACGTCCGTCTTCGATATCGTGATGATCAGCCTGTATCCCGACGACCTGCGCGAGGTGGAGATCTTCCGCGACGTTCCCGTCGATATGCGCGCGGTCGAGTTCCTGGGCGCCGACCTGCTGGAGGCCGTGCGGCTGCGCATGCTGCACGAGCGCAGCTGGGACGTCTACCCGCACTCAGAGCCCAGCGCCG
>JBBITV010000072.1:526-7790 GCA_037440585.1 Chloroflexota bacterium | reverse complement strand
CCAACTATGAGTCGCCCTTTGCCGGCATCGCCACGGTGCTCAACCCGGAGAAACCCATCTGTCCGGTGTTCGTCGTCCGGCTGGCCGCCGTGCGAGATGGCGCCAACATCGTCAAAGAGATCGTCAAAGCGCCTCACGCGCGGTCGTTGCCCGGCGCCCAGCCACGTTTTTCGCTGCCCTCTGGCACTGGGAAGCGGTCGACCAGCAGGTCCCGCAGGAATTCGCTCAACCAGAAGCACTCCAGGAAGGAGGAATCCGTATGAACAGGCCTATTCGGGTCCCAGACCCCTTTCGTTCAGAAGAGGACGAGCCGGATTTGGTACGGGCTTCTCGCCGCCGTTGGCTCGTCCCTGCCCTCGGCGCTGGCGCGGCGCTGATCCTGGTGTTGGCGTTGGTTGGCCTGGCGATAGCCCGGAGCCAATCAGCGCGGCTGGAAAGGGAAGTGCGGGCATGGCAGGCAGAGGTGGCCGCCTTGCAAGCCCGGCAGCCCACCTGTCACAGTTATGCCGCCGAGATTGAAGCTTTGCACCGGCTACTTCAGCAGGGCGAGTTCGCCCTGGCCGAACGGATGGCGAACCTGCACCTGACCAACGTTGAAAGGCCCGCCTGCCCGGACGCCAGACTGGCCCTGGCGTCCCTCGCCTACACCGCTGCCCTCAAAGACCTGACCTCGACGCCAGGCCTGGATGGCCATACGGCGGTGCTGCGCTGGCAGGAGGCGGAGCGACGGGCGGAAGCCAATGGGGTCCCCAAGGCGGACCGGGAGCCGCCCATCTCGGTCGTAGTCGAGGCGTACAATGCCGGCCTGTGGGAGCTGGCTCGCGTGGCCTTCCTCAAAGCCTGGGACGAAGGCACGGCTGATCGGCAAGCCTTGAAACAAGTCCGCCTGTACTATGCTTCTTGCGGAACGGAGGCAGGACGCTGGCCGCCCACAGCGACCCGCAGGCTCGCCAGCAGGGGCTTGTCTTCTTGCGCACCGCATGCGAAATCGCCAGGGCCTATCGCCTGCCCCAGGATGAGGCCTGCCAGGACCTGGCGGCGGCGATGGGTCCTCAGGTGAGCACCTGGCCCTTGCCCGACACCTCAGACCCGGTCTTGGCCGCTGCCGGGCGGTAGGAGGAAGGTGACATGTGGGTCTACGTGCGCAACCCGGATTAGGCGTGGGAAGACAAGGCGGCCGCAGGCGCGCCCGCCATTGTGGCATATGACCGCGTCAGGCAAACGTCAGGCAAACGCCAGCCAGAACGGCAGACAAGCACCCATTCCACGCCCTGTGTTGCCCAGCCAGCGGAGGTAGAATAGAGCCGAGGATAGGGAACGAAAGGAGGAGGATCCGACAATGAACTCGTCGCTCAGAACACTCATTATGCTCGCTATCTTAACCACAATTCTTAGTGTCGTCCTTGCCCGCCTGCCCGTGACTTTGGAGCGCACCTCGGCGGCCGCAACCCGGGAAGTCGAGGGCATCCAGGCAATCGCCGTGGTCCCCAATCAGAATCATCTCCTGTACGCTGGTGTGAGCCTGGCGAACCCGCCTCTCCATACCGTTTATCGCAGCGATGACACCGGCCGGACGTGGCACGAACTGGGTGCCAGGCTTCCCAGCCGCGTCACCACCATCGCCGCAGCCCGCGACCCCGAGGTGCTTTACCTTGGGACTGAGTCGATGGGCGTTTTCAAGAGCCTGGATGGCGGAAAGAGCTGGTTCTCCGCCAGCCTCGGTCTCGGCCCGATGCCGAATGCGACCGTCACCGCTCTCGGCCTTGACCCCCAGGACGACGCCCGGCTGTACGCCACCATCGGGTACTGGTTTGGCACGAGCGAACCGCATTTTGCATCATTGGGGACGTGGGTGAGCACGGATGCGGGTGCATCCTGGGCTCCGTTCAAGGGATAGGTACAACAAAACCCGTTTTCTTGGAGAAAACGGGTTTCTGGAAGAACGGGTGCGTTATATTGCGACTAGGCCGGGGACCCGGCGGCCTGAAGAGCCTGGCGCAGTCGCTTAACCAGGCGCGACTTGCGCCGGGCAGCATTGTTTCTGTGGATGACGCCCTTCTGGGCAGCCCGGTCCAGCGCACTGATCGCTGCCTGAGTTGCTTTCTTAGCCGCTTCCAGGTCGCCCACACTGAGCAGTTTAAGTGTCTTCTTGACAGCCGTGCGTGCGCGCGAGCGGTGAACCCGATTGCGTATTCGCCGCTTCTCACTTTGGCGCCATCGCTTCAGCGCCGACTTCGTGTTGGCCAACTGACTTTCCTCCCGTTGATCCTGAGCATGCGGACAGCAATGATACACCAGATCGCTGTTTTTGTCCAATCAACTGGCGTCAAGCGGACTCTCCAGGATTTTGACCATCCCGGCTAACACATGTCGCGCGCTTTCGATACGCTCCAACCAGGCATCGGCGTACGGCATCCAGGCGGGATAGGCTGCTGCCCATGCGCGATACGTCGCCGCCCATTCCTCGACCTCCGCACGTAGCACTTGCAAGACCTCCGCCACCTGCCCACCTTCGCCCGCCGCTGTAAAAAGTCTCTCGGCGACTTCAAACCGGGAGCCAAAGGGCAGGTACATTCCTAAGGTTTTCGCGGTCTGTCCCAACCGTCCGCGGGACAGAAATATACCGCACTGTGCCGGAGCCAGGAAGAAGCGCACGACGTCGCGCAGATGCACTTCTTCTTCCAATTCAGTAGACCTGACAGAGCTTGCCCTGAACGAAGTGAAGGGTCTCAGAGACCTGTCAGGTCTGACTTCTCGGCTTAAGATCTCCGTCATTGACCCTTCGCGCGTCAGCACGGCGAGGGCACGGTAGAAGGGATGGGCAGAAGGCTCGCGCTCGACGGCCAGGCAGCAGACGGGCGCCCAGGCAAGAAAGTCGTGGGGCAAGATGCCATCTTGCTCTACATACGCCTGGAAGCCGAGACAGAGGCCAAGATGATCGGGGGCGCCGACCTGGCTCAATTCGGGCGGCTGATAGCCGTGGGCCTCGTACAGAGTGGCGAGTTGCTGGGCGGCGGGATCGTTCAATTCGCCATCAGAGTTCAGGAAGACGCTGGCATAGGGGTAGACGTTGAGGAGGAACAGGTCTGTATAAGCCATCGCCAGCTCGGTCGGGTCTGTGAGGTGTGGAGCCAGCGACTCAACCTCTTGAGCGAGAGCCAGGGCTTCGGTATCTGGCTCATGCAGCCAGAGGCGGGCGAGAAGGGTGGGACAAAATGCCATTTTGTCCTACTCCGGCAACCGATACGCGCTCACATCCGGGCGGAAGGGGCGGAGCATCCAGTGGGGCCGCCGCCATTCGCCCGCCGGTGGGCGGGTCAGGGCCAGCCAGCGTTTGTACACCTGGTGCGACTTATCGGTGTCCACGTGTACGTCGCCGTAGCGGTCGCCGGGTTGGGCAGGGGTGACCTTCACCTTCTGATGCCAGCAGTGCATTCCACTAATGGGATCGGGCTGGACCGGGAAGGTCAAGTTCTGATGGACACCTGCATCCGTCCACCAGATGCGTCCGGTGTCGGGGTCAGAGGATTTATAGGGCTGGACGCCCCGAAGTTGGGTCAATTGCCATTGGCCTTCCGACTCTCTCAATTCGACGAGCGCGGAGGCGATGCGGTTCGTCCCATCACCTTCGGCCAGGCGCCAACGGCCCAGATGATGCGAGCAGGCGATGACGCCCGGGCGGATCCCTTCAGTGACCCAAACCTTATCCACGAAGTAGCCGATTTCGGTTTCAACGCGCACCAGGTCGCCTGTCTTGATGCCCAGCCGGGCGGCGTCGGAGGTGTGGATCCACGTCGGATTGGAGTGTGAAATCTCGACCAGCCACTTGGCATTAGCGCTGCGGGTGTGGATCAGGGTGGGGAGGCGGTACGTCGACAGCAAGACGAATTCACCCGCGTCGCGATTGATCTGGCTCGGATGGACGTGGCTTTGGATGTATTCTGGGATCGCCAGCTCGGGCCAGCCGAAATCGCGCAAGGTGGTCGAATAGAACTCGAGTTTGCGCGACGGGGTGCGAAAGCCGAACCTGGGTGTGCCATCGACCATCACGCCGATGGCCCGGCCCCTTTCGGTAGCCACGGGCAGCGGCGCCGGCACGATGTTCTTGGGCGGGGTGACCGGGGCTGTGGTGTAGATGATCCCGGTCTCTGCGTTCACTTGCGCGTCTGCCATCTCCTCCGGCGACAGCTCACGTTCGAACTCGGCCTGCGCGCCCTGGCGAATCTCGAACGCGCCGTACTTGCGCATGTAGGCAAGCGGTGTCAGTCCCTCTTTCGCGGCCGCCTCCGGCAAGCCGGGGACCGAGTTCTCGAACATCCAGCCGTAATACTCGTCCAGCGTAATGCGCTCGCCGGGCCGGTACGGACTTTCAAAATATTGGCGGATGCCGAGCGCGCCGTCTGGGTCGATCTCCCAGCTCAGGTCAACCCAGAACTCGGTCTCCTCCCACACCTGGCCGGGATTGGCCTCGTACGTGCGGTTAACCCTTTTGCTCATGCGCTCCAAAGCCACGCGCCGTACCGGCTGGCGGAAGGCGATCCACTGCCCGGCATGGGTTTCCTGGCTCATCAGATCGTGGCGCTCCGAGGCATGGCCCATGGGCAACACGTAGTCGGCCCACCACGCCGACTCACTCCACGTCGGGGTGAGTGCCACGTGCAGGCCAATTCTGGATTCATCGCGCAGGACTTCGAGCCAGGTGAAGCCATCCGGATTGGTCCACATCGGGTTATAAACACGGGTGAAGTACACGTCGAGCTTGCCGCGGCCCTCTTTCAGGAAATGCGGCAGGAGAAAACTCAGCTCGAAGTACGAGAGCGGATACTCGCGCGGCCACTGCAATTCGTTCCAACGCTTGACGTGGGGAGCCATTTTGTGAGGCCGTGGCACCCACTTGTCCCAGCCGTTCGCCGACGTGCCGCCCTCGACGCCGATGCTGCCCGTCAGCACGTTGAGGAACCACAGGCAGCGGGCCACCTGCCAGCCGCCCAGGTTGCCCGACCCGGCGCTGCGCCAGTTGTGCGTCGCCAGCTTGCCGCCGCAATTCGCCACATCCTCGGCGATGCCTCTGAGAATGCGCGGCTCAATGCCAGATTCTTGCGCTGCGAACTCAAAGGTGTATTTCGCGTACTGTGCTTTCAGTGCAGCCTCGAAATTGTCAAAAGTAATTGGGATTTGGGATTTAGGATTTGGGATTTGGGATTTCAGATATTCTTCCCAATTCACCCACTTCCTGACAAAGTCGCGGTCATAGCGGCCGGTCGTGATGAGGTAGTTGGCGATCGCAAGCAATATCGCGGGCTCGGAGCCGGGCCAGGGGGCGATCCAGGTATCGGCCATCGAGGCGGTGTTCGACAAGCGCGTATCGAATACAATCAACTTCGCCCCGGCCATTTTGCCCTCGATAATCCGTTGGGCATGGGGATTGAAATAATGGCCGGTTTCCAGGTGGCTGCTGATCAGCAGGATGACGTTCGCTTTGGCGTGGTCGGGGCTGGGACGGTCGAAGCCCATCCAGAAAGCGTAACCGGCCCGCGCCCCGGAGGAGCAGATGTTGGTGTGTGAATTATGCCCGTCTATCCCCCAGGCCGGGAGGATCCACTCCATCACTCCATCGTGTCCAGGGCGGCCCACGTGATACATGATTTCGTTGTGGCGGCCTTCCAGGAACGCCTGGCGGATGCGCCCGCCAATGTCTTTGAGAACCTCATCCCACGTCACACGCACCCACTTGCCCTCGCCACGTTGACCGGCCCGTTTGAGTGGATAGAGGATACGGTCAGGATCGTTGACCTGGTTAATCGTCGCCGGACCTTTGGCGCAGTTGCGGCCGCGGCTGCCCGGGTGCACCGGGTTTCCCTCGAACTTGCGCACGTGCAGTGTCTCTTTGTCGACCCAGCCCAGCAGCCCGCACGCCGACTCACAGTTAAAGCAAACCGTGGGCACCAGCATGTAATGTTTGGCGACCTTTTGGGGCCACTGCTTGTGATCCCACTCGACCCAGTCATCCCATGTTTCGGGCGGGGGATACTGTTGCAGGCGCTCGCCAGTGTCGGTGGGTTGTGGAGAAAGGCGGAAAGGTTCGGTCATCGTGCGTCCTTTGAATCGCTGAGACGCTGAGGGCGCTGATTTCGCTGAGGAGGTATCCGAGATGCTCAGTGCTTTCAGGGTCCTCAGTGACTCAGTGTGCGTCTTTTGAATCACTGAGAATGCTGAGAGCACTGAAGAAAGTGAATAGCTCCTTAATGCATTCAGCGGCCTCAGCGTACTCAGCGTCTCAGCGATTCAATTGTTCGGCACCTGCTGTGGCGCCATCACAAAGGCCCACTCATACGCAAATAAGCCGCCGATTGCCAATATACTCGCCAAAGTCAACGCAACTGGTGACGGTCCAGCCAGAACGATGATCGTCAGCGGCACAACCAGCCCGATGATGATACTGCCCCAGTAATAGCGGGCATAGCGCCCGTGTGTGATCATGTGTGCCGCCGCAGCGGCGACCTGGCTGGCGTGGGGCGTCGCGAACTCGCCGCCAACAGTCATCAGCAAATTGACGAGCAGACTCAGGCCGAACGTCCAGGCCAAAACGTGAGTTGCCTCAGGTGTGAGGCCGAAGAACAGGCCCGCGATGAGCAGTCCGGCCGCACCGGCCATGATGGCCTGGACAAACAAATGTCCTGGCAGCAGTGTGCTCTGCCACAAGTCGCGGCCCTCGGCCTGAGAGAAGAGCCGTGTACACTGCCGAAAGCGTCGCCAGGATGACGCCGGGCCAGATGAGCAAGCTGGCGAGTCCAGGATACCCTAGCAGGTGGCCAAGGAAGAACAAACCGCTCGCTGCCGAGAATCCAATCAAGATGAACGCACCGCGCGCCAGCCACGAGCGCCATTGCGGGCGGATGAGAATCGTCCAGAAGCGTTCGGGCCGGTCCAAATCCCAGACGAGCAAGCCGGTGGTGAGACCGATGAACAGCAGGGAAATGAGGGAGGCGGCGGTGGTGAAGAGCGGAGTGATGGGCAGGAGGCCCAATGCGATCCCAATGGCCGCGATGATGAACATGCCCGCTCCGATGGACTTGGTCACCAGGTAAGCCGGTACCTTCCAATGCCACGGAATGCGATGTGGAACATTGTACGTCTCGCGCGGTGCCGCAGACGAGCGTACAAGGGCACCAGCCATGTTACCCTCGCCGATCTGGATCGGTCCGCGCCAGTCACCGTGGCCGTGGTCCGGCCATTCGGCCCAGAGCATCCCTTGACCTTGCGT
>JBBITV010000072.1:0-501 GCA_037440585.1 Chloroflexota bacterium | reverse complement strand
GGCATCAATGTAGAATAACTTGGGCTCGGCGCCCTGCTCAGGCGTGCGCGCGCGTACCTGGTCGGTAGCGATGATCCGCGAGATTTCAGAGTTGGGGTTGTCCATGTCGCCAGCGATAATCGCATGTTCTGGGCAGACAATCACGCACGCCGGCTCCAGACCGACGTCGACGCGATGGGCGCAGTAGTGGCACTTCGCGGCGGTGCCCGAGTCCGGATCGATGTAGATCGCGTCGTAGGGGCAGGCCTGCAGGCACGCTTTGCAGCCGATGCACAATCGGGGGTCGAACTCGACAATGCCGTCCGGGCGCTGGTACATGGCGGTGACCGGGCAGATGTGGACGCACGGCGGGTGAGCGCAGTGGTTGCAGCGCGTCACCTGAAAATAGCGGCGCGTGTCGGGGAAGATGCCTTTCTCAGTATATTTCACCCAGGTGCGGTTGACACCCGGCGGCACTTCATTCTCGGACTTGCAGGCCGTAGAGCACGCATGGCAGCCGAT
>JBBITV010000071.1:0-11737 GCA_037440585.1 Chloroflexota bacterium | reverse complement strand
GCATTGCGGACCTGGTCCTGGTTGGGCTCTCGTACAACACGTCGCCTCCGGCTGAACCCCGCGCCGACATCAACGCCGATGACACGGTCAATATGGTCGACCTGGTGTTGGTCGGTGCTAACTACGGGAAGGTGGCGGCTGCCGATGCTTTAGCCGACGCAGCTTCTGGCGCGGCCCTTGCGACCGAACAGGGTGGGGCCTCCGGCGACGCGACCACGCCCACCATCTCGATCGTGCCAGAGACGCAAACAGCCAAGACCGGCGACCGGATCAACGTCGACATTATGGTGCAAGACGTCGTCCAGCTCTACGGCGTCGATCTGCGGATCGAGTTCGATCCGATGGTCCTGCAAGTCGTTGATGCCGACCCGGTGCGGCCCGGCGTGCAAATCCAGCATGGTGATTTCCTGGACACCACTTCCTCCTTCAGCAAACAAGAGGTCGATAACAGCCGGGGGACGATTCTGTACGCCACCACCGAGCTCAGCCCGGCTGCACCCCGTACTGGCAGTGGCCGCCTGGCCCGCGTCACCTTCGATGTCATTCGTGACCGTGGCGGTTTGACACCGATCACCCTGGAACAAAAGACCACCCTCATGAACAGTAGCGGCCTGGTGATCCCGGCGAATCTACGGGATAGTGCAGTTTTCACCCGGTGGCACCTCAGACTGCCCTTCGTAGCCCGCTAACCAATGACCAATGACCCATAACCAACCCGTTCCCGCCACAGATGAACTGTGGCGGGAACGGGACACCTTATCATTTTGGGATTTGGGATTTGGGCATTGGTCATTGTCATTGCCTATTGACTTTTGCAAGCAGGTTGAGTACAATTAGACCGCGCGCTAGGTGCGCCGCCTTTTTTTCCTCATCTCCTGGCTGCAGTACCGTTTCTAGTTCAAGTGGAAGGAGCACGCGATGAAGCGAACCCCGCTCTACGACACGCACCGCGAGTTGGGCGCCCGGATGGTCGAATTCGGCGGCTGGGAAATGCCGGTCCAGTATACCAGCATCCTGGAGGAGCATCACGCCGTTCGGCGCCGCGCCGGTTTGTTCGATGTCTCCCACATGGGCCAGGTCGATATGCGCGGCCCGGATGCTCTCAATTTTCTGCGTCGCTTGGTCACCAACGATCCGGCGAATCTAACCATCGGCCAGGCGCAATATACCCTTATGTGCCTCGACACAGGCGGGGTCGTGGACGACCTCATCGTCTACCGCCTCGGCGACGACCACTACATAGCCGTAGTCAACGCGTCGAATGCCGACAAGGATTATGCGTGGATGGTAGCCCATGCCGACGGTAACCTCAAGCTTGACAACATTTCCGATGCAACTGCGCTCCTGGCGTTGCAGGGTCCCCAGGCGCAGGCCATTCTGCAGCCCCTGACCGATGCGCAGCTCTCCAGGCTGGCATACTACCACTGCACTTCAGGCCAGGTCGCCGGGATGCAGGCGTTGATCATGCGCACCGGCTACACGGGCGAGGACGGCTTCGAGTTGATGGTGCCCGGCGAGCAGGCAACGAAGCTCTGGAGAACATTGATGGCGGCCGGCACGCCGCACGGCCTGTTGCCAGCGGGCCTGGGTGCGCGCGACACGCTGCGGCTGGAAGCATCCATGCCTCTCTACGGTCATGAATTGAACGAGGAAATCAATCCTCTGGAGGCGGGCCTTGACCGCTACGTCAAGCTGGGGAAGGATTTCGTCGGCCGCGACGCTATCGTGGCAGCGAGGGCCAAGGGACTCACCCGGCAGTTGATCGGGCTGGAATTGGTGGAACGCGGCATCCCGCGCCAGGACTACCCCATCGAGCACGCCGGCAAAGCAGTTGGCCGTGTTACCAGTGGCACCCTCTCACCCACCCTGGATAAACCGATTGGGATGGGCTTCGTGTCCGCCGGATTGACGGAACCCGGAACAGAATTAGAGGTAGTTATCCGCAACCGCCCGGTGCGTGCGCGGGTGGTGAAGCGGCCGTTCTATAGGCGAAGCAAAGCGTGATATGCTACTTAGACGATCCAAACCCGTGCACCAGGCTCCTGGCTTGCTTCAGGGCCAAAGGGTTATCTTGCGGTCCTACTCCAGCGGGTTTAGCGAGGTGGAGCTTAATCGACTATACCGCTGGAGTCAGGACGAAGAAGTGCTGCGCTGGAGCGGTGGCACACGAATGAACATGTCCCTGGCGGAGTTCAAGGACATCGTGTACAAGGACGTGCGCTCGTCGGAATCACACCGGCAAGTGTTTGTCATCCTCCACCCGGCCGGGGAGATGATCGGGCGGATTGGTCTCTTCAACATTGATCCACGCCGTCGCGAGGCGGAGCTCGGCGTGGTCATCGGCGAGAGGGCATACTGGGGACTCGGTTATGGCTCGGATGCGATCCAGACGCTCCTGGGCTATGCGTTCACTCAGACGGATTTGCAACGGATCTACCTCCATACTTACATCGACAACGTCCGGGCCCAACGCGCCTTCGCCAAGTGCGGCTTCCATCCTCAGAACGGCTCTCGTCCCAGTCTCTGGCACATTCAGCACACGGACGAAATGCGTATGGAGATCACTCGAGACGAATGGCTTAACAGAATGACCATTGGTCATTGGTCATTGACACAGGAGGTGCTCGATGAACTACGTCCCCATCACCAGTGCTGACCGCGAGGCGATGTTGAAGACCATCGGCGTTGACTCGGTGGAGGCACTGTTCGCAGATATTCCTAGAGAGAAGCGGTTTCCCAGGCTAGACCTGCCGGCGCCGATGTCCGAACTGGAAGTCGTGCGCCACATGAGCGAGCTCGCTGCAAAGAACGCCCATGTCGGCGAGTATGCTTGCTTCCTGGGGGCAGGCGCTTACAACCACTTCCTGCCCGCCGTCGTCGAGCATCTGATCTACCGGGGTGAGTTCTATACGGCTTACACGCCGTACCAGCCGGAGGTCAGCCAGGGCACACTCACGGCGATCTATGAGTACCAGAGCCTGATTTGCAAGCTCACCGGCATGGAAGCCGCCAACGCCTCGATGTACGATGGCAGCACGGCCCTGGCCGAGGCGACGCTGATGGCGGCGCGATTGACCCGGCGTGACAAGCTCGTCGTGTCCACAGGTGTACACCCAGAGTACCGGGCCGTGCTCAAGACCTACAATCTCGGCCTGCAGATGCCCATCGTCGAAATCCCCATTTCCAAGACCGGCCAGACCGACCTGGATGCCCTGCGCCACCAGGTGGATGACAACACCGCCTGCGTCGTCGTCCAATACCCGAATTTCTTCGGCGTGATCACTGACCTGGCCGCCTTCGCCGATATTGCGCACGCGAGAGGTGCCCTGCTGGTGGTCGCCGCCGACCCGATTGCACTGGGTCTATTGAAGCCGCCCGGCGATTTCGGCGCAGACATCGTCCTGGGCGAGGGCCAGGCCCTGGGCTCGCCGCTCCAGTTCGGTGGGCCGTACCTGGGCTTCTTCGCCACGCGCATGGCCCACATCCGCCAGATGCCCGGCCGGGTTATCGGGCAGACGGTGGACCACGACGGCCGGCGGGGCTTTGTGATGACGCTCCAGGCGCGCGAGCAGCACATTCGCCGAGAAAAGGCGACCTCCAACATCTGCACTAACGAGGCGCTGGTCGCCCTCACTGCCACAATCTTCCTGGCGGCGATGGGCAAAGGCGGGCTGCGCCGGGCGGCCGAGCTGTGCTACCACCGCTCGCACTATGCCGCCCAGCAAATCGCAGCGCTCAACGGCTACAACCTGGCTTTCACCGGCCCGTTCTTCAAAGAATTCGCCGTCCATGTCCCCTGCCCGCCGGCGGAGATCAACCGCTTGCTCTTCGACCGCAAGATCATCGGCGGCTACGACCTGGGCCGCGCATACCCGGGTTTGGCTAACACGATGCTTTTCTGTGTCACCGAGATGAATCCGAAGAGCGAGATTGATAGCCTGGTCTCAGCCCTGGCGGAGATAGGTGTGAAGGCGTATGCGTGAAACGTCAAGCGTCAAACGTCAAACGTGAAGAGGTTTACAGGAGGCTGAATCTCCCAGGGTGAGATACAACTTTCTGTAGACTGCATCACGTTTGACGTTTCACGTTTTACGTGTATCGAGGTGACCCTTGAGCGAACGCGATCTCGTCATGATCCCCGGCCCCATCGAATTTGACCCGGCGGTGCTGCGTGCGGTGGGCGCGCACACGCCCAGCCACGTCGCGCCGGAATTCGTCGAGGTCTTTGGACGGGCGCTGGACAATCTCAAGCAGGTCTTTCAGAGCGAGACCGGGCAGCCCTTCGTCCTGGCCGGCTCCGGCACCCTGGCAATGGACGCCGCCGTGTGCAATCTTGTTGAGCCTGGGGACCGGGCGCTGGTCGTCAATATCGGCTATTTCAGCGACCGGATGGCGGCGATCCTGGCGCGCTACGGCGCTCAGGTCGACCAGGTGAAGGCGGACGTGGGCGATGCACCGTCGCGGGACGCGATCGCGGCGGCGCTGGCCCGCAGCCGCTACAAGCTGCTGGCGGTAACCCACGTCGATACGTCGACGGGTGTGCGGGTGGACGTGGCCGGGCTGGGTCACCTGGCGCGTGAACACGGCGCGCTCAGCATCGTGGATGGCGTCTGCGCCGCGGCCGGTGAAGAGCTGCGCCAGGACGAGTGGGGCATTGACGTGTACCTGACTGCTTCGCAGAAGGCGATTGGCGTGCCGCCCGGGTTGGCGCTGCTGGTCGTCAGCCCGCGCGCCCTGGATGCCTTCCGCACTCGCAGAACGCCCGTCCCGAACTATTATGCGGATTTCACGAACTGGCTGCCGATCATGGAAGCCTACCAGGCGCGCCGGGCAGCCTATTTTGGCACGCCGGCCGTCAACCTGGTCGCCGGGCTGGACGTCAGCCTGCAGCACATTCTGGCCGAAGGGCTGGAGCCGCGCGTCCGCCGCCATCGCCAGATGAGCGATGCCGTCAAAGCGGCGATCCAGGCGCTGGGACTGCGGCAGGTGCCAATCCGTGCAGAAGTCGCCGCCTGCACGCTAACGTGCCCGTATTATCCTGACGGTGTGGATGCCAAACTGGTGGGCCGCATCCGCGCCCACGGTGTCGTCGTGGCCGGGGGGCTGCACCCCGCCATCCGCGACCGTTACTTCCGCATCGGCCACATGGGCAGCGTCTCGGCCAACGATGTTTTGGCGACGGTCGGGGCGGTAGAGCGAGCGTTGGCGGAAGCCGGATACAAGTTTGAACGGGGTGCAGGCTGCACTGCAGCGCAGCAAGCTTTGGTAAAAGCAGCTTAGAGCTTGACAAAAAAAGGAGTGTGCATACATGAGCGATTACACCTCCATCGTCGAACCCTTACTTTTTGAACTGGATTCCCCTGGCCTGGACAGTGGCCGCCTGCCGGAACTGGATGTGCCGGCAGCACCGCTGCCCCAAGGCTTTATCCGCGAGGATTTACCCCTCCCTGAGGTGAGCGAGGTGGACATCATTCGCCACTTCACCCGCCTGTCCCGGCTGAATTTCGGCGTGGATACCGTGTTCTACCCGCTGGGGTCGTGCACGATGAAGTACAATCCCAAGGTGAACGACAAGATGACGAAGCTGCCGGGTTTTGCTCTACTTCACCCTTACCAGGACGAAAGCACTGTTCAGGGTGCGCTCCAGCTCATGTATGAGCTCCAGACCTGGCTAGGCGAAATCGCCGGGTTGCCGGCGGTGACGCTGCAGCCGGCGGCCGGCGCCCACGGCGAGCTGACCGGCGTACTGATCATGTGGGCGTATCATCATCACCGGGGTGATACGAAGCGCAAGCGCCTGCTTGTCCCCGACGCTGCCCACGGGACCAACCCGGCCACGGCCGCTATGGTCGGCTTCACCGTCAGCGTTATCAAGAGCGATCTGCGCGGCAACATTGACATCGACGCGCTGCGTGCCGCCATGGACGACACCGCCGTCGGCCTGATGATCACCAACCCAAACACCCTGGGCTTATTCGAGGAGCGCATCCTCGAAGTCACTGATGTCGTGCACAAAGGTGGTGGCCTGGTGTACTGTGATGGCGCGAACATGAACGCCCTGGTCGGCACCGTCCGCCCGGGTGACCTGGGACTGGACGTGCTACACTACAACCTGCACAAGACGTTCTCCACGCCCCATGGCGGCGGTGGCCCGGGCGCCGGGGCAACTGCGGTGCGCGAGTTTCTGGCGCCCTATTTGCCGGTGCCGGTGGTGGCAAAGGATGGCGATCGCTACTACCTGGACTACGACCGGCCACAGTCCATTGGCCGGGTGCGCGCCTACTTCGGCAATTTCTCCAACATGGTGCGCGCGTATACTTACATTCGTGCCCTGGGTGAGGCTGGGCTGAGGGACGCTACGGTAAACTCGGTCCTCAATGCGAACTACCTGCGCAAGCGCCTGGACGGAGCCTACGATCTGCCTTACAACCGCACCTGCATGCACGAAGTGGTATTCTCTGGCAAGCGCCAGGCGCGGCTCGGGGTGCGCACGCTGGACATCGCCAAGCGCCTGACCGACTTCGATATCCACCCGCCGACGATCTACTTCCCCCTCATCGTCGAGGAGGCGCTCATGATCGAGCCGACGGAGACGGAGAGCAAGGCAACCCTGGACCGCTTTGCCGACGTGATGCTCCAGATTGCGCGCGAGGCGGAAACCGATCCGGAGATCGTCAAGAGCGCGCCCCACAAAGCGCCGATCACTCGATTGGACGAGGCGACCGCGGCGCGCAAGCCGAATTTGTGTTGGAGACCGGATTAACCTCACCCCCTGGCCCCCTCTCCTGAAACGAAGAACTGCACTTCGTTTCAGGAGAGGGGGAGTCTCTAGATCAGCATGCTCTTGGAACGCGAACTGGCGGCATAGAAGGAGTATACGGAGATTTCTATAGGTCATAATAGTAGGTTGGGACTTGGGCTGGGGCTGATTGGCATTCTATTGATACTGGGGCTGGTTGGGGTTGGAGCGGAAGGTGAGAGCCAGGTCGAGCGCGGCGCGGCGGTATACACAATGTACTGCATCACCTGTCACGGCGACCGGGGCCAGGGCTGACGCCGGACTGGATCGCTCAGTGGCCGGAGACGCACCAGAAGTGCAGTACGCCTAAATGTCATGGCGGCATGCGGCCTGACGGGGCCGTCGAGATCAAGGACGGCCAGGTGCCGGCGGTCATTGGGCCAGGTACGCTCAACGAGTTTGCCACTGCCCAAGATATGTTCGCCTTCATTCGCAACCGGATGCCCAAGTCTGCGCCTGGGATGCTGAGCGAGGACCAATATTGGGACGTGGCGGCGTATCTTCTCTACTCGAATGGCCTGATTGCACAGGGCACTGTGGTGGGTCCGGCGACGGCCTCGCGCTTGCGCATCGCCCCGGCACCGAGTAGTCCCACGCCGGTAGAAATCTATAGAGAGGCATCGGTTGAATCCAGTCAAGTGAATTATCCACTGCTGGGAGCCGGCCTCATCGTCATCGCCGGAGCGGGTGGTCTGCTCGTTGCGGCCCGGCGAATACGGCACCCAGCATAGCTGGGGTCGATCAGCGCAAGCGCGAAAGTATTTTCTTGACATTTTCGAGATTTAAGTCTACAATGGGGGGGCGTGCTGGAGGATTTCGAGCTCAATCTGCTAGAGGAGGTGAGGCCTGGCACTCAAATGAACATGGAGTAGTCTGACTGAAGTCGGCTCCATCAAAATTTTAACTCTTTAAGGAGGAGGAAACGAACAATGAGGAAGTCCATGTGGTTGTTGGCGGGCCTGGTCGTTCTCGGTTTGCTGGTGGCGGCGTGCGCTCCTGCTGCGCCCCAGGTCACTGAGAAGGAGAAGCTGGTCGAGGTGACCAAGGTCGTCGAGAAGGAGAAGGTGGTGGTGGTCACCCCCACCCCGGTGCCGATCACCGGCCAGCTCTTCACGAACCTGGGCCCCGGTGATGTCCCCACCATTGACCCGGCTCTGAGTACCGACACGAGCTCGGTTCAGATCGTAGAACTGACGAGGGGTGGGCTGACGCGCCAGAATGAAGAGACCACGGCGACTGAGCCGGGCATGGCCAAGGAGTGGAAGGCGTCCGCCGATGGGCTCAAGTGGACCTTCACCCTCAACAAGGACCTGGGTGTGAGCTGGGTGAAGTACAATCCGGCCACCAAGAAGGTCGAGCAGGTCATGGGCGAGGACAACAAACCGCGCCTGGTCACCGCCAAGGACTTTGAGTACGGCGTCAAGCGCACCCTCAATCCCAAGACCGCGTCCGACTATGCATACGTCCTCAACTTCTTCATCAAAGGCGCCGAGGAGTTCAACACCGCCGATACCAAGAAAGTCTCTGAGGAAGATCTGAAGAAGCTGGAGGATGCCGTCGGCGTCAAGGCCGTGGACGACTGGACCCTTGAGTTTACCATCAAGGAGCCGGCCGGCTTCTTCCCCGCGGTCGCTGGCCTGTGGGTAGCCCATGCCCAACCGTCGTGGTTGATTGCTGAGAAGGGTGATCGCTGGACGGAGGCGGGCTTCTTCCAGGGGTATGGCCCGTACACCTTGAAGGAATGGGTGCACGAAGACCGGATCAGCGTTATTGCCAACCCCTTCTGGCCTGGCACCCCGAATATCCCCAAGCCGAAGATCAATGAGGTCACGTGGTACATGCTGGATGCGACCCCGGCTCTGGCCAACTATGAGACCGGCAAGCAGGACACGACCTACGAGGTGCCTCTGGGCGACATTGACCGGCTGAAGGCCGACGCCAAGCTGTCCAAGGAACTGAAGATTGCGCCCATCCTGTGCACCTACTACTACGGCTTCAACACCAAGAAGAAGCCCTTTGACGATCCCAAGGTGCGCCTGGCCTTCTCTATGGCCGTGGACCGGGCGGGCCTGATCAAGAACGTGACCAAAGGGGAGCAGGAGCCGGCTCAGTGGTTTGCCCGGCCCGGCTTGACGGCTGCGCCTACGCTGAAAGATTACCCGGACCTGGGTGTGAAGTCCGATCCCGCGGGTGCCAAGAAGCTGCTGGCTGATGCTGGTTACAGCGACGTCTCCAAGCTGGGTGAGATCACCCTCATGTACAACACCTCTGAGAGTCACAAGAAGATCGCCGAGGCCATCCAGCAGATGTGGAAGCAGAACCTGGGGGTAGACGTCAAAGTCGTCAACCAGGAGTGGAAGGTCTACCTGAAGACCCTGCAGGAGGATGCACCCCAGATCTGGCGGTTAGGCTGGTGCCAAGACTACCCCGATGCCAACAACTTTGACAAGGAAGTTTTCCGCACCGGCGGCCACGAGAGTAAGTCCACCAACTGGTCCAACAAGAAGTACGACGACCTGGTGGATCAGGCGGCCCGCGAGACCGACCTGAAGAAGCGCACCGACCTGTATGCTCAGGCGGAGACCATCCTGGTCAAGGAAGATGCGGCGATCATCCCCATCTACTGGTACACGCGCGTCAACCTGACCAAGCCCTACGTCAAGCGCACCTGGTCTGTGCTCGGTGGCCTGGAGCACTACGAGAAGTGGGAACTACTGCCGCACTAGGGCACATCTGAAGTCCATTCAGAACCCCGTTTTATTAGGGAAAACGGGGTTCTGGCTCAATTACTACAACTGATTGGGGGAAGGAACGGATTGTCCAGACCTGGTATCCGTTCCTTTCTCTAATCCGTTGTAGTGCTGGCAAGGAACAACCTCATGGCCCGTTTCGTAATACGACGTTTTCTATGGATGTTTGTGGTATTATTCGTGATCTCTCTGATCACCTTTGTCTTACAACACGCCGTCCCCGGTGGGCCCTTTGATAGGGAGAAGAGGCTCCCCAAGGAAATCATGGCAAACCTTGAGGCCAGGTATCATTTGGACGATCCGCTATGGAAGCAATACGCGGACTATGTGACTAATATTCTGCTCCCTCGTTTCAGCGTAGGAAAACCAGGCCCGATTTCCTTGCTTGAGGAGCACCTGATTGACGTGACCGTCGGGGGTGTACGGATTGAATGGATGAATTTCGGCCCGTCCTACTCGTCCCGCAGCCGTACGGTCAATGACATCTTTCGCGATCAACTCCCCATCTCGGCCCAATTGGGGGTGCTGGCACTGCTGATTGCGGTCACGTTAGGGATCCCCCTGGGGACCATCGCCGCCCTCAAGCAGAATACGAGGTGGGACTACCTCGGCATGAGTATCGCCATCTTCGGCGTATCGTTTCCGGCTATCGCCTTGGGCCCCTTTTTGATCTGGATCTTCGCCGTCACGCTGGGTTGGTTCCCCGCCTCTGGCTGGGGGTCGCCGGAACAAGCGGTCCTGCCGGCCTTAACCCTGGGTCTTGGCAGTTCGGCCATCATTGCCCGCCTGACCCGGGCCAGCCTCCTGCAGGTCATCCGCGAAGATTATATCCGCACGGCCCGCGCCAAGGGGCTGGTGGAGCGCGTCGTGGTCATCCGGCACGCCTTGCGGAATTCGCTGATCCCGGTAGTGACCATCCTGGGTCCCCTGTTCGCCGTCCTGGCCACCGGGACATTTGTGACCGAATTCATTTTTGGTATTCCCGGCATGGGCAAGTTCTTCATCTCCAGCATCGGCAACCGCGATTATCCGGTGATCATGGGCACCACCCTGCTCTACGCCGTCTTTCTGGTCATCGCCAACCTGGCGGTGGATATTACATATGCATTTTTGGACCCGAGGATTCGGTATACTTAAACGTCAAACGTCAAACGTCAAACGTGACGAAGTGCCCGCTTCACGTTTGACGTTTCACGTTTGACGTTTGACGGGAGGTACTATGGCCGTTCAACAACAAGCTATCGGGCGTGTGGTACTGCCTCAGCGAAGAGAGACGAGCCTGCTGGCTGATGCCTTTTCTCGTTTGATCAGAAATAGGGCCGCCGTGATAGGGGGGCTCATCATCATTGGCTTGATTCTCATGGCGATCTTTGCGCCGGTAATCGCCCCGCGTGACTATGCCGTTCAGGTCCTGGTAGACAATAACAAAGTGCCGGATTGGATGTTGACCATCTTCCCCAATATGAGAAACTATGCCAGAATGAGCGATGGTTACCCGCTGGGTGCAGACTACGTGGGCCGGGATCTGTTGAGCCGTATCGTTTACGGGACGCGGGTATCCCTGTCTGTGGCCTTTGTTGGCCCACTGATCAGCCTGCTTATCGGGGTCACCTTTGGGAGCATCTCTGGGTATTTTGGCGGCCGTGTAGACAATCTGATGATGCGTTTCGTGGACATTATGTACGCCTTCCCGACTCTGCTGCTCGTCATCCTGTTGATGGCCTTCTTCCGTTCTACAACCCAGGCCGCAGAGGCCGGGACCTTACGTGGGACATTAACCGCTTTGGACGCCAGTATAGGCGGTATGTTTTTTATCTTCGTCGGCCTCGGGATCACTGCCTGGATGCGCATGGCCCGCCTGACCCGGGGCCAGATCCTTTCGTTAAAAGAAAAGGAGTTCATTGAAGCGGCTCATGCTATGGGGGCTGGCAACGGGCGTATTATGCTGCGCCACCTCCTGCCCAATATCCTCGGCCCTATCATCGTCGCCGAGACGCTGGAGATCCCCACCTACATCGCCTACGAAGCCTTCCTGAGCTTCATCGGCCTGGGAGTAAATCCACCGACGCCCAGTTGGGGTTCGCTGATTGCTGATGGCTCAGTCGCTATCCGTACCTATCCCATGGATGGGATCTTCCCAGCGCTGGCTTTAGACATGACCATGTTTGCCTTTAAGTTCCTGGGCGAT
>JBBITV010000070.1:0-11915 GCA_037440585.1 Chloroflexota bacterium | reverse complement strand
CTTCCCTCCCCCTATCCTGTGGATCCCGCCACCATTGCTCTGTACCACCTGGATCGCGTGCCCGATGACGTCTACGATCTCACTACGGTGGGCGACCGGGTGATTGACGAGACTGGCCGGCACCACGGGCAGAACGAAGGGGCGACGCGCGGCGTGCCGGGGCGATTCAACCGCTGCTTTGCCTTTCACAGTGGCGACCTGCCGCGTCCGCGATGTGCGGCGGAGTACGAGTTTCAGCAGCGCCTGCGGAGTGGTGATTGGGACGCGCGAGCCGGGGAGCGCGAGGTGCGCTACGGGCCCTACCGGCGCTATGGCTATCGGGAGGGCGCCATCGTGGTGACCGGGCCGAACGGCCAGCCCCACGCGGTGTGGGTCAACGACGAGGCTGAGGACCCGGCGGCTCGCGGTCAGCTTACCAGCGCCTGCTACGGATTCGTCCCCCTGAACCTCAACCAGACCCTCAAACGGTTCAAAGCGCTGGGGCGAACCGTGCAGGAAGCGATTGACTACTTCGGGGAGTGGTGGGGACGCCCCGAGGCCTGGTTCGCTGCCACCTATGCCCAATACGACATCCAGGCCCCTCATGAGCGCTGTGCCTTCGCCGACGTGCCGTTGACCTACGTGCGCATACCCAACCACAGTGCCTTCGACATCCTGGCTGATCAAGACTTCACCGTCGAGCCGTTCGTTCTGCCGGTCCCCACCCAGGACAATCGCCTGCGGGCCATCGCGGTCAAGAGCCACGAGATCTTCTACGGCGGACCGCTCCAGGTACACTGCGTTGAAGGTTGGGCGCTGACTATGGGGACCTTCAACTGCATCCCCAACAACGTGGCCTGGTCCATCTCAGACCTGCCGGAAGTTGACGAGGCGGAGCATGGCAAGCGCATCGTCACGGTGACGGCGGACCTGGACCTGGGCGATGGGCAATGGCATCACGTGGCGGGGGTGATTGATCGGCGCTATCAGGTGGCGCGGCTGTACGTTGACGGCGTCGAGCGGGGCTGCCACGATATCAGCCACATGGGGGAGATCGGCAATCAAGAGGACATCCTGCTGGGCATCAACGACTACCACTTTGACGCGCCGTACGATGGCCTGATAGACGAGGTGCGCCTCTCGGACGTCGCCCGGCACTCCTTCCATCCGGCGTTGGGGGAGTCGGACGGGCGCTACCGGACTCGGCTGAGCATCTACCGGCCCTGGCTGATCCCCACTTACGACAATATTCGCGCCGGTCTGCACCGGCTGTTGCACACTTCACCCTACGGGCCGGAGGTGCCCGCGCCAGCGCTGCCGGAGATCGAGGTGGTCGAGCGCGATAGCGTGCGCGTCTGCACGGAGCGCTTGCTGAAAATCCGGCCACTTTCCCTGCCGCCGGGGGCGCACATTGACCTGGAAGGCGACCGGCAGAAGAGCGAGGCAGAGGCTTGCGGCCCTCGCGATGAGCAATTCTTCGAATGGCAGCTCGTGAGCCACGACGACCCGGCTGTGACGTACGCCTCACCCAACGCCCATCAGGTGCAACTGGCGGCCGCCCGCTCCCTGGATAACCTGGTGCGGCTGTTGGGGCCGTGGGCGGCGAAGACCGGGAAGAAACTGGAGGTGCTGGGCGCCTATGAGCCCGGGGGGGACGCGCGCCGGGCTGTGGGACGCGCGCTGCATCTACACATGGAGGCGTTGCCGGCCGGCGTGCTGGCGGCCTTTGCCCACAAAGCTTGCTTCGACTACGTGGAGCACCGGGCGGGTGAGGTTGTGCGTGCGGCCGTGCGAGAGGAGCTGGACAAGCTGGAGATCGCTACGAAGGACGAGGCGGACAATCAGCGCTGGCCAGGCCGGAGCGACCCGATCCAGGTGAAGGCAGGCGATCAGGTACAGCTCACGGTCGCCCGCCCGGCTGTGCCGGACAAGCGCTACTTCAACTGGCTATTGATCGAGTGCGGGCCGGGCCGTGGCGAGCTTCAGCCGGTAGCGGGGGACAACGCCAGCCGTACCTTCGTCGCCACAGCGCCCAGGCGACTGATCGTCAAGGTGGAATACAACTGGCAGGGGACGATCATCGCCGGGCGGCGGGAGATCTACATTGGCCTTCACATGTTGCCACCCTGCGAGAGCATCGGGTACGACGGGACGCTGGGGGTGAGCGAGGTGCAGGCGGCCGGCGAGCCCAAGGGCTTCTTCCACGAGGCGCTGCTCCTGGAGCACGACGACCCCCGGGTGGACTACGGCGCTGACCCAGATCATCATCGGATGCAGCTTGGTGTGGAGAAGGCACTGGACCGGCTGTTGGCGCTGATTGATCAAGAGCCTGGGGTGGTAGCTGGTAGTAAGCTCCGCGTGCTCAAGGGCTACGATCCGGCCGCCCCCGACCTGGCCCGCGTGGGACGCAGGCTGATGTTGGCCCACGAAGATCAAGCGCATATGCCCCTGGGGCGGCTGGCGGCACTGGCGCACGACGCCGGTTTCGCCTGGGTGTACCACCCACCCTACCCTGAGGGGATCTTCGTAGCCACCGGGCCGGAGCCGCCGCTGGAGATCGTCCCTGGACCCATCGAGCACCTGGCGCCCAACGCCGTGGTCAACTGGCTGGGGATCATGCGCGCCGACGTGCCTGAGGCGCCCATCATGCCGGGGACGACCTTTAACGCCGCCGATCCGGCCAACCGGCACGACGACCCGGCGCGCGTCACGTATGCGGACGCGCGCAGCCACCTGATGACCCCGGCGGCGCAGGCGAAGCTGAATGCCCTGCTGGACCGGCTGCAGGCAGCGGGAGCCACGGGTAAGCTACACATCCTGGGCGCCTTCGAGGACACGGCGACCAACCGCCGCCGCGTGGGCACCGCCCTTCAGATGCGCCACGAAGGCGTGCCGCTGGAGCGGCTGGGAGCCCTGGCGCATCAGGTTGGTTTCGACTACGTCAAGCACGTCACCGTGCCCGGGCTTGACCCGGCCACCCACTACATCTACGCCTCGGTCTGGCGCGGCGAGGATTTCACCGGCCTGGTCGCCGACGACATCGCCGAGATCGTGGATTACGGCCTGCTCGACCTGAGCGACCACGGCGAGGTGGCCGAGGGCGGGGTGCGCCAGCTCTGCCTGCGCCCAGACGTGCTGGCCTGGACGCCGCCACCTGCGATAGAGCCGGGGGAGGCAGAAGGGGAGCTGCCTCCATACCGGATGCCGTTCCCCGAGGCGGCTCATTACTACTGGTGCCTCACGCGCTATGGGCCGGGGCAGGGCCGGTTGGATTCGCCCCCGGAGCGGCACTGTAAGCTATTCACCGCCCGGTGCGCCGCCGTGGTGGGCGCGCGAGGGGAGTTCGTGCTGGGCGATGCCACCGAGCCATACAGCTTCGAGCTGGTCGTGAAGGCAGACCCGTACGGCCAGGTGCCGCCGATCCCCAAGCTGATCTACGACGACCTGATGAACTTCCTGGAGTTCCGCCACCCGGTGGGGGTGGAGGGGCACACGCTGGCACTGCGCCAGCACGTGCCAGAGTTGATGGCAGACCCGCGGCTGCAGAACGCGAACACAGAACGCACCTATCCGCGCTATCGCCAGCCAAGGGAGATAGCCAGCCCGCCGTCAGCCGGCAGTACAATCCGTGGGATCTCATGCGCCTGCCCTCCATGGCATGGCGCCAACCAAGAGGAGGTAGACGAATATGCCTGATGCTATCATCAGCCCGGTGACACGACTACGCATTGAGCAGCGACCATCCGCCACGCTGGCCACAGGCGCGTTGCGGACGGAAATCATCAACGCCATCGCCGATCTGGCGATTGCGGCCCGGGCGGGGACTTTGCTCAAGGCCTACCAGCGAGAATGGGCCTGGGTGGACGTGCAGAACTACGTGGACGCGGTAGACGCCGACGAGTTCAACGAGGCCTTCCACGGCATCGAGCGGGAGTTCGACAAGCTGGCCGATATTCTGGCCCAGGGCACCGGGCCATCCATGGCGCCCACGTGGCAGCAGGAGGTGACCCTGGCGGCGGGGGCAAACTTCGTCACGCTTACTCACAGTTTGGGTACCACCAACCTGCTGGTTGATCTGCAAGCAAAGATCACTATCCCTGCTGGCGTCCCTGCGCCCAGTATCGCAGCCATGTTTGCTGCAGCGCCCGCGGCTGCTATCGGCCCTGGGGCGGAACTGTGGGTCAACGTGGGGCTTGGGGTCGTGTACGCCTATGCCTTGCCGGACGAAAACACCATCATCCTGGCGCGCTTTACGGGTGAGAACATCCCGCACAGCAACCTCTTCCCGGGTGACCTCACGCTGCGGGTACGCCTCTGGAAGCTGGGAGAATGAGCGATGCCCTACGCGATCGTTTATGACAGGGATTGAGCTATGGTCAGGCTGGACCCGTTCGAGTTCCAGCAACTCGTGTACGAAGAGCAGCGCGCTCACGCCCGGGGCGTTGAGCTCAAGGCCCTGGCGATTCTGGTGCTGGACGGGCTGTTGATAGGGATCTACAGCGTCAGTTCTACGCCGGGTGGGCAGCAGATCATGGACCTGGCCTTCTCGTGGGGCTGGGTGGGCGTGGCCTCTGTGGTGATCCTGCTGCTTGCCTGTCTGTGCGCCGTGGTAACCCTATGGGCGCGTATCAGCCCGCTGGTGTTTGGCCAGCCCGCCATACCCTCGTACGACGAATACCGCCAGGTGCTGCGCCGTCTGGCGGGTGACGCGGTGCTGGAGGAACTGGCACGCCGGACCTGGGAGGGACAACGCACGCTGCAGGCGAAACAAGCCTGGTTGAAGGCCGCTTTGATCCTGACGCTGGCCGGGCTGGTCCTGCTTGGTCTGTTCGTCTTACCCGCTGTCCTTCGATAGTGCCGGAAGGAGTCTAGGATGCCAGATGAATTTGAGCCAGATGAGATGGATGTCCCCGCTTTTCAAGCCGGTGGCCGGGTGCGCAGAACCGGCCTCGCCCTGGTGCACGAGGGGGAGTACATCATGCCGGCGCCGGGCGCGGAGGCGGAGGTCGAGCCGGTCGAGATGAACGGCCAGGGTGTCATCAATTACTACTTCCCGGTGGAGATCGTCATCGTCGGCAGCCTGCCTGAAGAGGAACGCGAGCTTATCGAAACGCGGATTTGGGAAAAGCTCGGCGGTGTACTGAGACAGATGGCTTGAGATTCATGCGACAGATCAACTGTTACATTCCAATCACGCTACGCATCACCGGCCGGCCGAGCGATGCACAGCTCGATCAACTTGGTGAAACACTGGTGCGCGCCCTTCAGGCGCGCATTGCCTTTGCGGAGCAGACGCTCAACAATGACCGACCCGTTTCTGGAGAATGGCTTATCGAGCCGGCGCGCGAGCATACGGACGCGTCACGTTTTTATGGCGCTAATTACGAAGTACCTGCTTATAACCGGGATGGCCGGCGGCTGCGGGTGCCTGTACGTTCAGCGACCGCCGAGCCGCAATCCGATCTGCCACTTCTCAGCGATTTTCATAATTATGCCTTCTTCTTCACCGGCGGCGATTATGGCCGCGCCGCCGAAGCCTTTATCCGCGAATTCTATCCAGAGCATCATCGTTACCAGGTGCGCAGCTTTGAGCAGATGTTTCGGGTGCTGCTACAGGACATTCGCCGGCGTAGCCGTCGTGCCGGACGTCGAGTACGCGTCAGCGAAATTGTCATTGTCACTCACGCCAATGCCGCCGGCGGGATGAAGATACCCTTGACGGCAGACCGGCGCAGGCGAACCTTCAGCCCGTGGGATCTGGCAGACCTACAGCAGGAATTTCGGCGGGGGTTGTACCAACGTTTCCGTAGAGAACGCCGTGAAGTCGTGGCGGCGCTGGATGAACATACGCGGATTGTGGTGCGTGGCTGCAACTTTGGCCAATCAGAGGATGGCCTTAACGCCTTGCGCGCCTTCTTTGGCGGACGGCCGATTGTGTTTGCGCCAACAGGGTATCAGGGGTTTGAGGTATTGCCAATTGGCCGCAGCTTTCTGAAAACCCCAGAACAAGCCTTTGACTTTCTGGTTCAACAGGGCTACCTGCCCCCGGACCAAATTGAGCTGGCGGTGGAGGAAAAGCGTCGCTACATCCGTAATGTGTTTGGGGAAGGCATTCCGGCTGAATTTTTCCTGATGTCAGAAGCAGATTACCAGAGTTTCAAGAGGCTCAGCCGGCAACAAAGATTGGGTCTAGAAGCAGAACCCCTGGTGCGCCGTCCCTTTGAGGTAGAGGAGCCTGACATCTATGCCGCTATTCCCAGTGGGGGGAGATTTTGGAATTTCTCTGCGCCATCTGCGCTGGGCCGCGATCCCCAACTGGATGCGCTGTCGGCACAGGAGTTGGTGACGCAGGCGCAACGCTTGAGAAACCCGTACCGCCCCCAGCATGCGGCTATGCTCCTGCGCCTGCAAGCCGCCTGGGAGCGCAAGCGGCTGAGTATGCCCATATCCATCGATGAGCGAGACGACCCCCTGGGCTATCTGGGTGAGTCTATCAGCATCTTTGGCGATCCTAATTCCTTAGCCCTCGATGCCAACCTTTACCCGGCTGCGCCTTTACCCCCCAGCGATATCTTCGAGGAAGAAACTTTGCCCTACCGGAAGCCGACTCCAGAGCAGCGCGAAGAGGCGCAGCAGTTTGAAGAAGTCGAGCGAGTCTTCGAGGAGGTGGCGGCAAGTGGTCTGCCTGAGATACGGGAAAGTAGCTTCTCCGCCCGGGGTCGGGTAGAGACCTTGCCCGACGGTATCCGATTGTGGAATTTCGGGGTGAGAAGCGCCCGGCTGCGCCCCCAATTTCATGCTCCATTGCAGGAAATTGCCCAGAGAGCCATAGCCAATCCTGATCTGGTCATCAGGGTAGAGGGTCATACAAGCAGTTCCGGCAGCCCGGGTACAAATGAACGGCTCTCCCTGGCACGAGCGGACACTGTGCGACAGTTCTTGATCGACGCTGGTGTGCCAGACGCGCGCATTGAAATACAGGGTTTTGGCGAAAGGAACCTTCTTTCGCCGCGTGAACGAGGGCGCGGCGGCCAGATCGTTCCGCGCAATATGGCCAGGAATCGCCGGGTTGAAGTTCATCTAGCTACTCAAGCCACAAGGCCAACAACACCGGCAACGCCCTTACCAACTGAGGTGGAGTTAAGAGAGATCATCCAGCGCTTTGGGCCTCCGCCGGCCAACCGGCCTGAATGGATTATGTGGATATTTGACGTATTGACGGCAGGGGGTCATGGCAAAACGGTTAGTTGGGTTTTGAGTAAGATGACCAAAGTAGATATTCAGTTCCGACTGGATGTTGCATCGTTTATTCAGATAGGCGCCTGGACGATATTTGCGCCGCTTGCCAGTTACGCCGAAGGCCAGGCGCTTGGCTATGCAAACGGAGCCAAGCGAGGGTTCGCCGAGGCACTCAACACCATGGCCGGGAGTGTCCACGATCCGCCTGACGGGCACATTTATTACCCGTCCGATGAGGTTCCACTGGACATCGTGGGTTGGCCATATAGCGAAGCAGCGCAGAATGGCTATCAGTATGGGGTTCGGACAGCCATTCGGATGATCAAAGAGATGCAAGAGGCTTCTCTACATGGCGGCGAAATCTATCTGCTGGCGCTGTGGCACACTTACTATGTTTATCCGGATGGGATATACCCGGCCGTAAAAGAGATGCTGGGCGGATTTCAGCGCCGTTTCCGAACACCGTCACCGGTGGATCCCATATTGCGCCTGTTGGGCGAGGAAATTGAGTGAGCGCGAAAGATGCGCTTTATGAAACGACACTACCACATCCCGGCGCGTGTGCGCTTTCAAGCCACAGTAAGCGAGGAAGACCAGGCCCGGCTCCAGCGGGTGGTACTCTCCGCTGTCCGCCGTGCAGTCGAGCTCTCGGCCGCTGAAACGCCGGAGATCGTAGTCGCTGACTTTGCGACGCCGGAGGAGACCCGCGAGCGATTCTCGGCCGCCAATTACCGCCCCAATCGCCGCACCTACGCCGTCCCCAGCTTTCAGGAAGGCGGGGCGCCCACGGAAGTGCCCGTGGAGCAGATTACCTTCGAAGAAGAGGAAGTGGAGGAAATCATGAGCACGCTCCTCCTCCACCCGGCGGGCGAAGTGGCCGAGGACCGGGTCATCTCCGGCCGCAGCCCCTTTGAAGGCCAGTTGATCGCCATCTTCCCCCGCTGGGAAGACGTGAAGGTGCGCTCCGACCGCTACGCTATCGCCTCCGACCTCCGCCGCGCTATCCGCTGGGGCGGGTACCTGTTTGGGGCGCGGGCCTTCGTCATTATTGAGGGGCCGTTCGGCCGGCCGGAGTCCCGCTACTACGTCCTGGGCACGACGCACGCGCTTACCTGGGCACCACCGGCGCCGGGTACGGGTATGCCGCTCGGAGGAACCGAGGTGTGGGGTGTGTCCGCTCGTTACTGGCAAAGTGAGCTTCTGGATGATGCGGGTCGTTCTTACCTTTTACGCGCCCTGATTACCGCGGATGGCAACACACTCTTCCCGCCCAACCCCCGGCTGGTCGAGGAGTTCTTGGCGGAGCAGGCACTGGCGCCGCCAGAGCGCGGCGTCATTCCCGTGGCGATGGCCCGCCGCCTCGTGTTCGACGAGATTGACCGCCTGATCGCCAGCGGCGACACCGAAGGGGCCGCCCGGCGGCTGGCCGAACTGGATGCCAACGCCTTTGCCCTGGTGGACTGGGAGACCAAGGCCCGTTACCTTCAGGTGCTGGTAGACGCCTGGACCCGCGAGCCGCAAGAAGTCGCCATTGTCGAGATCATTAAGTCCATTGAAAGCCGATCTGCACTGGCTGCTGCACTCGGCCGGCTGCGGCAGGCCGGCATCTACCACAAGCTGTTTGCTGACCTGGACAGCCAGATCTGGAGCCTGCTGGTCGTCGTTGGGGAGCGCTTCGGCGACCCGGGCCCAATCACGTTTGATTTCCTCGTCGAGCTGCTCCAGCAGGCCGGGCTGGTGCCTCGCAACCTGCAAGAGATCGCCGCGAAAATTGCCCTGGGCCCCCTGGGGCCGGTGATCAGCCCGGACCTGCTGGCCGATCTGGAGGAGGCGGCCCGCGGCTTCGTGCGTTTCCTGGGTGGCAGCCTGGAGGCGGTTTGGATGCTGATCTCCGAGCCGGAGAAGGTCGTGGAGGGGATCGCCCAACTGGTGAAACTGGCGGCGATGGTTCAGCTCGCCCAGCTTGGTTACCCACCCGCAGTCCAGTACGTGGCCAACATCCTGCGCAGCATGGCGCAACAGGTAGTGTATGGTCTTAAGGGTGCCCAACTCCTGGGCATCACCGGCGACATCCTGCGGCGCATCAAGTGGGCCATCATCTGGGAGGTGGCCTCCTGGTTCGTGGGTGTGGGTGAAATCAAGGCCATCCTTGAGGGTGTGGGCATCACCGAGAAGGTGGCAGCAATCGCCAGGCTGTTGCGCATCCTGCGTTTCGTTGGCCGCGCGGAAGAGGCGGAGCTTATCGCCGGCAAGATGCAGCGCCTGGCGCGGATCGTGAGCCGGTCCAGCCGGGTCCTGGGGCACGAGGATGAGGTGCTGCGCATGCTGTCCCACCTGCCCGAGGAAGATGTGGGCCGCCTGGCCCGGGCCCTCGAGAGAATTGATGTTGACGAGGCTATGGATCTCGCCAGACTGGAGCAACTTCTCGGCGACGAGGCCTCCGGCACCCTGCGCAAAGCGGAGGCCCTGAGCGAACTGGCCAGCAAGGCCGGTGGGCTGACTGACGAAATCGTCGAAGCTTTGAACCGCCTGGCCAGCCGGGGCCGACTGGCGGCGGATGAGCTAGCCGGCATTGTACGAACGGTGCCGCAGGGCGAGGGGGCTCGCTTTGCCCGGGCGGTGCGCGCGATTCCGGAGAAGGCTCTCGGCCCTGGTGGCCCGGCCTCCGGCGACTTCTTGCGCGCATTGGCGGGGAGCCCGAGGCGGATGGACGCCCTCCTCAACATTGGATACGATTCGTTCGCCGCCGTCTACCGCCGCACCGGACCCAGCGCCGAGAGATTAGATGAGTACCAGGACGCGCTGCCTGATTTGGAGCAACGGCTGCCTCCCGACACGCGTGCGACCGAGTTCCGCCGGCTACTCGATGGATTAGAGCGGGACGACCCCCAGGCGTGGCTCACCCTGGAGGACGCGCGCCGCGCCCGGTTCGGAGGGCAGCGCCTGGGAGGTCTCCAGCAGGTGCTGGCTGGCAGTCCCCGTGCCCAGGCAGGTTTTGACCGGCTCGTTCGGGGCGGCCATCACAGCGTGATCGATGATCTCGTGGAAGACGTCTTGCCTCACGACCCGGCGCTGGCGCGGCGGCGATTCGAGCAGATCGGCGACCTGACCGACGAGCAGGCTGAGGGCCTGGCCGTGATCCAACACCTGGACGAGACCGGCGACATCGGGCTACGTACGACCTGGGGAGAAGTTCTGGATCTTGACCCGGCCTGGTGCGATGACCTTTTGGAGCTAACCGCGCAGATTCACCGCTCGGTAGACAGCGGATTGGATGCCGCCCTGAAGCGAGGTCTGCAAGGACCAGGTACAAATGTCCAGGGAACCCTGGGCCATCTGTACGCTGCGCGAACGTTGCAGGGGCAGTTCCCTGGGGCACGCTTTCGGTTTGAGGTGCCCGGTCCCAGTCGGGAGATTGACATCCAGATGTCGTGGAGCGGTCGCACTGTAGACGTTGAGGTCAAGACAAACCTTGGCCTGGAGCCCACGATCAACGAGCTTCAAATTCGCCGGGATCTCATCCGGCACGTTGGTGATCAATTCCAGGATATGCTTTACCGCTATGCGCCGCAACAAGCCGGCAACCTGCAGGAAGTGCGCGATGCCATGCTGAGCGCCTTGCAGCATCCCACGGTGCAAGCAGCCCTGCAGCAGTGGGGGATCAGTATGACAACCGCAGAAACGTGGCTGCGACAACGATTCGCACAGGGACTTGTTGATACTTTTAGCTATTAGAGGGTTTCGCATTTGCCAACGGTTTATGGCGCCCTACACCATTTGGAACGCCACGGGGATAGACTTCCCTTGGTTCGAGGATAAGAATCAGTGGGCTAAGCGCTCTCCCTGGCCTGGCGCAGACCGGCCGCCCGCAGCAAAGTATCGGCCCAGGCGGCATCCTCGTCGGTAAGCGGGGGATCAGGTAGGTCGGTGTAATCTACGATCCGCCAGTAGAAGCCACGCAGATAAGTCAAGGCGACTGCCGCCTGCAAGTCGAGAGGCGTGTCTGGGTCATGCCCGGCCAGGGGCACCGGAATACACGGTAGAATCTCGCGGAGATCAACCGGGTAGAGGGTGTAATCCATCCACGTCCCGACCCGTGTTGAATTGCGGTTGAGTAGGATGAGGTAGTCGCACGCGAGCTGGTGAACGACTTCTTCTAATTCCGGATAGGGCAACAAGCGGCGGCCGCCACGGAGGAGATCGAGCTCAATCAGGTTGGCGTCGCTTTCCAGCACTTCTTGCTGTTTCGCTTCGTACGACCGGCGATCAGGCCCTGGCCGTTTGTTGGAGGGACTGACCAGCTCGATCAGCGTGATCAGTTTGTGCCCGCGCGTGCGATCGCGAATTTCTACGAAGGCATGGCGGAAAGGATCGGTGCGCACACGGACTTCGATCCCGGGGGAGACTTCCGTCCGCGGGTGCGTCAGAAGGTCGTAAACCGTCGCCACTTCCCGCAGTTGGCGCGGCTCTGGTTGGCGAACCACAACTACGTCTGGGACGATCCGGTGGGGAGTGCCCGCTTCGAGAACAATGCCGAGCTCGGGGCGCATTTGTATGCGCGCATAGTATGGCTCAGGCAGCCGGGTATTGAGCATCTCGCTCATCACAGACGCCAGCCGATCGTGAAAATCCGGCCAGATGTCTGGCGCTTCCAGATACGGATCCATACCGGGAAAGGGTGGTTTCCGGGATGTGTC
>JBBITV010000069.1:9742-11941 GCA_037440585.1 Chloroflexota bacterium | reverse complement strand
CCTGGCCCACATCGCCGAGTACGCCGGCCTGGCCGCCCTGCTCCACCGCGCCCTCCCCTTGTCCCCTTGTCTCTCTGTCTCCTGTTCGCCCTCTCCGACGAACTCCACCAGGAACCCGTCCCCGGTCGGGGCTTCGAGCTGGCCGATGTTTCGACACAGCCTGTCCTGAGCCCTCGGCCCGAAGGCCTGTCGAAGGGCTCAACACAAGCGCCGCCTATGACGTGGCCGGCATCGTTGCCGCCCTGGGATTCATCTGGATGCGTGATCGCCTCCGGCGGCCGGCACAGGCACCCGAAGATCTGGGAGTCAACACAGCCTACAGGCCGATTGAAGGGCTTACGCTCCCCATCATGCGGTTCAGTGGACATCCCCATCGTCTACACCGCCAACCGGACCCCCTACATCCGCCATCATGCTCATCCTGTCCGCGCCTGGGCTGGGAAGTGAGATTTGCACTTGCCAGGGACTTGGAGTAGACTGTGTGCAGAGCCAAATCTGCAACTTTCAGCGTTGGACAAGGTCTGGCATCTAGAGTATACTTGCATTCAGACGGGCAGATGATCACTAAACTTGATGCCAGTGGCGTTGATCTATGGCAGCAAATTAGACCTGCTTGGCCAGTTATACACTGAACTCCTGATTCCAGAAGCCGTATGGCGTGAGATCGTCATCAAAGGGGCTGGTCAGCCCGGAGCAGATGAAATCAAGGCGGCCCTCTGGATTAAGCCTCACCTGGACATGTTGCGCGACACGGCTGGCTTCCGGGTGAGCAATGTGGCTCTATACTCGTGTGTTGGACGATGAAGGGGAGATTGGTCAAAGGAGACAAGAGAATGGCACGCATTATCAAGACCATTGAAATCGAAGGGCAGCAGGCGGTGGCCCTGTTCGACAGCGGTGCGGTTCTCACCTACGTGCGGGAGCACCTCCTGATCGCCGCGCCAAGAAAGCCTGCCGTAGAACCTTTCCGGGTGGCGCTGGGCGGAAGGAGTATCGAGGTTCAGGAACTCTGTCTCGTCGGCGGCAGAATAGAGGGGTTAGCTTTTGATACCGATGCTGTGCCTGTGCAGGAGCTGGGTCGCGCCGATGGCCACGAACTGGACGTGATCATCGGTGCGCTTGCCATGGAGCGGTGGGAAATAAGGCTCGACCCACGAACCGGCACCCTTGACCTCGAAGGGCTCAAGCGGCGCGAATTCACCGAGTTTTGGACATTCGTTATGACGCCACCGGTCGCGAGTTGATGCGCATTGGACGACTACAACGACGCCAAGGTCTGACTGGAGCCTGAGATTGAAGTGGCCAGAGAGGGCCGCTCGTTAAAGCGTCATGAGCTGAATAGAGCACTCGAAATTATCGAAGAGAACCACGCGCGTTTAGTGGAGCGATGGTATGAGCACAGAGATCAAGGATAAAACGAGCACGCAGTGGTACGAAATCAAATACAAAGCATCAGACTACATCTTTCCCGGCGACGAACCGCGCATTGACCGTGTGTGGTTTGACAGCGAGTTTCTACACGTTGCTCTGGAGGATGGACGGCGACTATCTGTTCCGTTGAAATGGATTCCGTCCCTCTACAACGCCCCTCCCGCAGAGCGGGAGAAAGTGGTATGACATCCAGTACAAGGCATCGGACTACACGTTTCCCAGCGATGAGCCCCGCATTGAGCGGGTCTGGTTCGACGCGGAGTACATGCACGTGGAACTGGAGGACGGGCGGCGGCTCTCTGTTCCGCTGTGGTGGATCCCCAGCCTGTACCATGCACCCCCGCAGGAGCGGCAGAAGTACCGGATCAGCCGCAGTCGCACCATCACTTCGACTACGCTCAGTACAGGGATCTTCTGGGACCCCGACGAGTGCACCATCAACGACGAAGTGCGCATCCGGGATTATCTGGTCGGACTGCCCCACCGCAAACCGGTCCGGAGAGCGGGGTCAGGATCGCAGCCGTAGCCTCGGCCTTCTTCCTGCTCTTGGCCACCCTCAGCGGCCAGGTCCTGGGCGCTTCCGCATTCTCCTCTGCTCCTGTGCTCCCTTGCTCCTCTGCTCGGTTGGCCTGCTGGCCCTGCTGGTGAGCCGGCTTTCCACCTGGCAAGCCTACGCCCTGGCGGGCGTCGTAATTCTGGTCGCCCTCCTGGCCATCGCGGCCTTAGAGCGAGCGCCATATGAGCGGCAGGGGAGGTAGGGAGAGGAGG
>JBBITV010000069.1:999-9725 GCA_037440585.1 Chloroflexota bacterium | reverse complement strand
CCTGACCTGGTGCTGGTGCAGGGCGACACCACCACGGCCATGGTGGCTACCCTGGGCCGCCCGGACCTGGCCCGCAAGCTGGGCGTGTAGCTGCTTTGACTGACAGCAAAAGGGGAGCCGTGCCGCTCCCCTTCTTGTTCACGTGATTCCCCGCTGTGGCACCAGACCACCTGCTACCGGCTACCGGCTACTTGCTACCGCGACGTTGGACAAGGTCCCGCATCTGGGATATACTTGCATTCAGAGGGGAAGCGTATGGCAAAAAGGGGACGCAAACCCACGCGCATGGTGCGTCTGCTCGGCCAGCACCCGGAGTGGCAGGCGGAACTGCGGCGGTTGCTGCTGGCCGACGATTTCCTGGCCTTGCCGGCCATTGTGCGCGACCTGGCCGAGGCGCAGCAACGCACCGAGGCTCGCCTGGCGGCACTGGCCGAGGCACAGCAACGCACCGAGCAGAAAGTGGACGAGCTGGCCGAGGCGCTGCGGACTCTGACCGGGCGGGTGGAGAAACTGACCGACCGGGTCGGCATACTCGACGGGCGTGTGCTGGAACTGACCTACCGCGAGAAGGCCGGCGCATATTTCGGGCCTTTGTTGCGACGGCTGCGCATTGTGGCTCCTCATACCCTGGAAGACACGTTGGCGGAGATAAGCCGTTAGCTTGAGTCTCTCTGCATCGAAGAATTCCTTTTAGCTGGGGCGAACTGGTCACACGCCCCGTCCCTCGCCTCCTGGCAGAGACCGTAGCGTTCGCACCTCCACTCTCCAATTCCATGCGCATTGAACTCGGCCCCACCCCTTCTCCGCTTTCCTGTCACACGTCAGGTACCAGACTGAAATTGCCGTAACGTCCGGGCGATGTTCGCCCGGATGCGAGGGCTGACAACCGAAAAGTGAAGAAGATGCTGGGATTGGAGTGACGCGATGGCAATGTACCCGGATGACATTGACGCCCGGCCCGGGTCAATCACAAATTGACCTGGAGTCGCCTTTCGCATACAATTCAAGTCGACAGTCTCAAGGAGGGCTTTATGGCCGAGCGTGTCGCATTGTACTTGCAAGATAAACACCCCATCCGGGAAGGGATGGAGCTGGCCCGTTACGCCGAGCAGCGTGGTTTTGAGGCTGTATGGCAGGCTGAATCGCGCCTGGTGCGCGATGCCATTGTGCCTATGGCCGCCTTCGCCGCCGTCACCGAGCGGATCAAGATTGGCAGCGGCGTCATCAACAATTGGACACGCAACCCGGCTATTATCGCCGCGACTTTCCTGACCCTGGACGACCTGGCACCCGGCCGCATTCTTTGTGGCATCGGCGCGTGGTGGGACCCGCTGGCACGCCAGGTAGGCATCGAACGGCGCAAGCCCCTCAAGGCGATGCGGGAAGTGGTAACCGTGGTGCGCGATTTGCTGGCGCTGAAGCGGGTCACCTTTCACGGCGAGTTTGTCCACGTCGAGAACATCGAGTTGGATGTGGTCCACGGCCGCCGCGAGCCGCGCGACGTGCCGATCTACATCGGCGCGACCGGGCTGCAGATGATGGAGTTGGCCGGCGAGATGGCCGATGGGGTTTTGTTGAACTATTGCGTCCCGCCAGAGTATAACGATGCGGCCCTGGAACGCCTGGCAGCCGGTGCGAAGAAAGCCAGCCGCACTCTGGACGAAATCGACCGGCCACAATTAGTCGTTTGCTCAGTGGACCAGGACCGGCAGAAAGCCCTGGACGGCGCGCGCGAATTGCTCACCCAGTATCTCGCCCAGCAGCCCCACATCAAAGAAGCCAGTGGCGTCAGCCAGGACGTCGTCGACCAGATCAAGCAGATCCTGGGCTGGCCGGCGACCAAAGAGCAGATCGAGCAGGCGATGCGCCTGGTCCCGGACGGCCTGGTGCTGCGCATCACCGCCAGTGGCACGCCCGATGAGGTGCGCCGCAAGGTCGACGAGTACCGTGCCCACGGCTGCACCTGCCCGATCCTGTACCCGCTGGGCGATGCCAAGTTGATGATCGATACGTTCGCACAAAAGTAGGGGTGACCATGCGAAATCTGGCCGAATACCATCGCCCAACCGCCCTCGCTGATGCGCTTGCTCTCCTCAGCCGGCCGGAGATCCGCACGGTCCCCCTCGCCGGGGGCACAGATCTCGTGGGCCGGGCTGACCCGTCCATCCAGGCTGTCGTCGATCTGCGCGACCTGGGTCTTAGCTACATTCGAGAGGAGGATTCCCTCATCCGGATTGGGGCGACGACCACACTCCAGACGCTCGCGGAGGCGCCATTGCTGTACGACCTGGCGAACGGCCTGATTGCCCGAACAGCGCACACCTCAGCCACGAGCCTGATGCGTAATGTCGCGACCGCCGTTGGTACGTTGATCAGCGCCCCGACTACGGCCGATCTGCCACCCGCGCTCCTGGCACTGGATGCGATCCTGACGCTCTACACCCCAGAGGCGCGTCAGATGTCCCTGGCCGAGTTCTACGAAAGCCACCTACGCCCACTGGCGGAGGGCGGGCTCATTACCGAAATTGGGGTGCCGCGTCCGCCAACGGGCTCCGGAGCAGCCTATCACAAAGTGGGCCGGACGCCAGCGGACGCGCCGATCCTCGGGGTGGCGGCAGTACTGACGGTGGCCGATGGAAAGTGCCACCATGCGAGAATCGCCGTCGGCGGGGTGCAGCCCGGGCCGTTCCGGCTGGTTGAAGCGGAGCGCTGGCTGTTGGGGCAGCCACTGAACGAACAGCTCATCCGGCAAATTGCCGACGAGATTCCAGCGCTCCTGGACCCACAACCTGACTTCCGGGCCAGCCGCCAGTATCGCCAAGAGGTGTGCGGCGTTCTGGCACAGCGAGCCTTGCTCGAGGCATTATCACTTATTCTCTGAAAGGGGCGACCATTCCAACGTGAATGCCAGACTTTTGACTTTGCTACTCGGCAGCCTGCTTTTGGTAGTCACCACCGCGTGTACGAGCGCAACGCCAGTCCCCAACGCACCAGTCATCGAGTCCGACCAGGCGAAAGTGATCGCCACCATCCAGGTCCCGCGCGGTCTTTTCGACTCCTATTCCGATCCGGAGGGCCAGTTTGGCATCCTGTATCCGCGCGGCTGGCAGATTTCGCAACAGCAAACGAACAATATCTTGCGCGTCGCCACCGTGTTCCAGGGACCGCAAGGCCATCTCACCGTGCTCCAGTTTGACAACGGCCAGCCACCCAGCGTCCCGATTGATCAACTGGCCGACGCGATCTTGCAGCAAACAGGCGTGCGTGCGCAGCCTGGTTACAAGGAGATTACCCGCACCCGGACGCCCGACGGCGGCTTCCAGGTGGAAATGACTTACCAGCGCCCGGACGGCAAAGCGGCCCACGCCATAGCCAACGTCCGCGCCGACGGCTCGCGCGTCTCGCTGTGGACGGTCAGCCTGGAAGAGAGCATATGGGCTGACAGCCTACAGGCAGTGAAAGCGATTCTGAATAGTTATCAGGTGGGGGCAGCGGGGCAGTGATGCGTGGTACGTCAAACGTCAAACGTCAAACGTGATGTGCAAGAACCTTATTGACGTTTGACGTTTCACGTTTGACGTTCTAGCCAGGGAGTAACGATGGATTTACGACTCAACATCAACGGCCAGGAGCGTGCTTTTCAGGTCGCCCCTTCCGACCGCCTTCTGGATGTCCTGCGGCGCAATGGGTTCTTCGGGGTCAAGCACGGCTGCGAGACCGGCGAATGTGGCGCATGTGCCGTCCTGCTCGACGGAATGCCCGTTGCGTCGTGTGTAATGCTGGCTGCGCAGGCGAAGGGGCGGTCGATCACGACTATCGAGACGCTCGGAGACCGGCGCGCGTTGCACCCGATCCAGGAAGCCTTCGTTGAAAATGGGGCGATTCAGTGTGGCTTTTGCACGCCAGCCATGGTGCTCGCTGCCAGGGCTCTGCTGGATGCAAATCCGAACCCGTCGGAGGCGGACGTTCGGGACGCCTTGTCCGGAGTGCTGTGCCGCTGCACCGGTTACAAGAAGCCGGTTGAAGCAGTATTGCGCGCGGCGATGGTCTTGCGGGGTGAAACGCCCCCGCCACTAGGCGGCGGCCGGCCGCCAGAGCCGGAGCCTGTGCCCTGGATCGAGATCCCACCCGCGGCCGGGCCGGCGCTCGGCGGGCCAGAGGTGGGCGGTACGTTGACCATCACCCGCCCGGCGATCCGACTGGTCGTCGCGCCGGAGAAGCCGGAGGAAGGGTTGTTGAACGTCGTTGGGCAGCCGGAGAAGAAGGTGGACGCGGCCAAGCTGGTCCAGGGCAAGCCCGCCTTTGCTGATGACGTCGAGATGCGCGGGATGCTGGTCGGGAAGCTGCTGTTGAGCCCGGTCGCTCATGCCTGGATCAAGCGCATCGACGTGTCCAAAGCGCGCGCGCTGCCGGGCGTCCATGCCGTGTTGACCTACCAGGACGTGCCGCGCGTCGTCTTCACCACGGCGGGCCAGTCGCACCCTGAGCCCGGCCCTCACGACCAGTTCAGCCTGGACAAGAAAGTGCGCTTTGTTGGCGACCGGGTAGCCGCCGTGGCTGCCAAGACCGAGGCGATTGCACTGCAGGCGCTGGAAATGATTGAGGTTGAGTACGATGAGTTGCTCGCGATTTTCGATCCAAGAAAAGCGATGGAGCCCAAGGCCCCGGTCATCCACGACGAGCCGGAATCATGGAACATCGTCGACAAGGAGCGTAACCTGGCCGGGGTGATTGACTTCGAGGTTGGCAACGTCAAGGAAGGGTTCAAGCAAGCGGACCACGTCTTTGAGGCCGAATACACCGTCCAGCAGGTCCAACACGCGGCCATCGAACCTCACGTGTGCGTCACCTGGTGGGACGAGGACGACCGGCTGGTGATCCGCACCAGCACGCAGGTGCCGTTCCACGTCCGGCGCATCCTGGCGCCGGTCTTGGGCCTGCCGCCCAAGCGCATCCGGGTGATCAAACCGCGTATCGGCGGCGGCTTCGGCGGCAAGCAAGAGGTGCTGATTGAAGACATTTGCGCCCACCTGACGATTGCTACTGGCCACCCGGTGCGCATGGAATACACTCGCGCCGAGGAGTTCATCGCCAGCCGTTCGCGCCACCCGATGATCGTCAAAATGCGCACTGGCGTCAAGTCGGATGGCACCCTCGTCGCTAACGAGATGACGGTACTCTCGAATACCGGCGCTTATGGCACACACGCTATGACCGTGGCCGGGAATACTGGCCACAAGGCGCTGGCCCTCTACAAAGCGCCCAACATCAAGTTCCACGCCGACATTGTCTACACCAACCTGCCCGTACCGGGTGCCATGCGCGGCTATGGCGTGCCGCAAGGCTTCTTCCCCGTCGAATCGCACATGGAAGACATTGCACGCAAGCTGGGCCTGGACCCGCTGGAGTTCCGGCTGAAGAACGCCGTCAAGACTGGCGACGAGCACCCGCTCTCACGGGTCTGGAGTGAGGGCCGCGAGGGCCACGCCGAAATCATTCGTACCTGCGGCCTGGCCGAGTGCGTCGAGCGCGGCGCTGCGGCTTTTGGATGGCGGCTTTCTGATCGACTCCCCTCAGGATTGGAGGGCGGGGGGGCTGACTGGCGGACGATTCCCGGAAAGCCCTACCTGCGCCGTGGGCAAGGTGTGGCCCTGGTCATGCAGGGCACGGCGATCCCGTACCTGGACATGGGCGCGGCAAGTATCAAGCTCAATGATGATGGCTCGTTCAACGTGCTGGTCGGCGCGACGGACCTGGGGACGGGCTCGGACACGGTGCTGGCGCAGATGGCGGCTGAGGTGCTGGGTTGTCCTCTCGAAGACATCATCATTTATTCATCGGACACGGACTTCACGCCTTTTGACAAAGGCGCTTATGCCTCGAGCACGACGTACATCTCCGGCACCGCCGTGGTCAAGGCGGCCCAGCAGGTGGCGGAGCAGATCAAAGAAGTTGCTGGGGCAATGCTGGGAACCTCGGCCAGTGATCTGTACCTGCGCGACCGGCGGGCCTGGGCGCCCAACGGCCGATCGGTCAGTCTCGAGGAGGTCGCCCTGGAATCGCTGCACCACCGCGACCAGCGGCAAATCATGGCGGTCGCCTCCTACGTCTCACCGGAGTCGCCACCACCCTTCGCCGCCCAGTTTGCTGAGGTGACGGTCGATACGGAGACCGGCCAGGTGACGGTGGACCGGCTGCTGATGGCCGTTGACTCCGGGCGGATCGTCAACCCGCTGACCGCATTCGGCCAGGTCGAAGGCGGGATGACCCAGGCGCTAGGCTACGCCGTCTGCGAAGAGATGATCTATGGCCCGCGTGGGGAGCTGCTGACGACGAAGTTCGATGACTACAAGATCTTCCGCGCTCACGAGATGCCAGAGTTGGGCACGATCTTCGTCGAGACCGTGGAGCCGTCGCACCCGTTTGGGGTGAAGGCGGTGGCGGAGATCCCGATGGACGGGGTCGCGCCAGCAGTCGCCAATGCGGTGCTGGACGCGGTGGGCGTGCGCATCCGAGAGTTGCCGTTGACGCCAGAGAAGGTGTGGTGGGCGTTAAGGACGAAGCTTTAGGAGTGAGTATGTCTTCTCCATTTCCTGGTATGGACCCCTATCTCGAAGGCGAGATGTCCCAGGAGTTTCACGCGACATTCATCAACGAGATGCGTGCTCAGTTGATGCCGCGACTCAGGCCCAAGTACGTCGCGCTCCTGGCCAAACGTTATGACCTCGAGTATCATATTCTCAGCAGGAGGTGAATCCAACCTGGGAGCGAGATTTCCATGAATGGGAATTCTACGTTGAGGAACTGCGTGAATGGCTGAACCGGTTGGAACAACTCTCGATGCGTTGATCGCGAAAGCTACGGCATCACTCCTTGTTCAGGGATTCGATAACAGCCCTGACATTCGTGCGATCAAGCTGCGCTATGGTAAGGACTACCGGCAGCACTTGCAGGAGCGAGTGCCGCACCAGCATTCGGCTGACGATGCCCTAACCTTGACGGAGCCCATGAACATTGATGCCTTCATAGCGTGGCTGAAGGCAAATCTACCCGAATAGGATGACTCTTTGCAATGTGGCAAAGCTACTTTCTCCCGACCTCCGTAGAGGAGGTCCTCGAGCTACTCGCCGAGCATCGTGGTAACGCTCGCGTCATCGCCGGCGGCACGGACCTCATCATCGAGATCGAGCGGAAGATCCGCTCTCCTCAGGTCGTCATCGACATCACCCGCATCCCTGGCCTGGATCAAATCCGGGTCGACGGCGACGGCTTGGTGCACCTCGGCCCGCTGGTTACCCACAACCAGGTCGTCGGCTCGCAGTTGCTGGTGGAGCGAGCGTATCCGCTGGCGCGAGCCTGTTGGGAAGTCGGCTCACCCCAGATCCGGAACCGGGGGACAGTGGCCGGGAACCTCATCACCGCTTCGCCCGCCAACGACACGATTACCCCCTTGTGGACGTTGAACGCCTCCGTCACCCTGGCCAGCCTGCGCGGCCAGCGCACCCTGTCGTTCGACGAGTTTTTCCTCGGCGTCCGCAAGACCGCCCTGGCCGAGGACGAGATGTTGGTTGACGTCAGCTTTCCGTTGCCGCCTGAAAACGCTCGTGGATCCTTTATCAAGCTCGGCTTGCGCCGTGCCCAGGCCATCTCCGTGGTCAACGTCGCCGCGATGCTGGTCTACGACCAAGGAGCAAAGGGGCGTATGCGTGAGGCGCGGATTGCTCTGGGTTCTGTTGCGCCGACCATCGCCCGGGCGGCGGATGCAGAGGCGTTCCTGGCCGGCCGGTTCCTCGACGACGAGACCATCGCGCAAGCCGGCCTATTAGCCACCCGCTCGGCCCGACCCATCGATGACATTCGCGGCACCGGCGATTACCGGCGTGAGATGGTGCGGGTGTTGACGATGCGTGCCCTGCGCCACCTGCGCGATGGTACAGAGCAGGCAGGCTGGCCAAAAGCGCCGGTGATGTTGTGGGGGAAGACGAACGGGCATTTCCCAACAGAGCTTAGAGCGCAGGCGTATCCCGGAGCAACTATCGAAACAACTATCAACGGACGGCACTATGCTATTTATGGAGCGAGCGACAAGACCCTGCTGGACTTCTTGCGTGAAGACATCGGCCTGACGGGCACGAAGGAAGGCTGTGCAGAGGGCGAGTGCGGGGCGTGTACGGTGTTCCTGGATGGGATAGCTGTCATGGCGTGCCTGGTGCCGGCGCCACGTGCGCATGGCTCGGAGATTGTCACTGTCGAAGGGCTGGCGCGGGACGGGCAATTGCACCCGGTGCAGCAGGCGTTTGTCGAACAGGGCGCGGTGCAATGTGGCTATTGCACGCCAGGTTTTGTGATGTCGGGTGCAAAGCTGCTGGAAGAGAAGGCGCACCCGACGCGGTGGGACGTGCAACAAAGCATCACGGGAAATCTGTGCCGGTGTACAGGATACTACAAGATCGTGGCGGCCATCGAGGGCGCGGTAGGCTCCTGAGCTGTGAGGACCCGTTTTGTCATGCTGAGCGCAGCGAAGCATCCATCGTACTGAATGAAGCGCCGAATCTCGTGGACTGACGAGATGCTTCGCTGCGCTCAGCATGACGGTGGTAAACTGTCACCCTGAGCGGAGCGAAGGGTCTCTACCCGGGTGACTATGCCCCGGTACTGAGATGCTTCGCTCCGCTCAGCATGACGGTGGTAAACTGTCACCCTGAGCGGAGCGAAGGGTCTCTACC
>JBBITV010000069.1:0-899 GCA_037440585.1 Chloroflexota bacterium | reverse complement strand
CGGGTGACTATGCCCCGGTGCTGAGATGCTTCGCTCCGCTCAGCATGACATTCGGTTCCATGGAGAACATTCAATGGCAATCCTAGGCACATCGATCGTTCGCCCTGACGCCCTCGAAAAAGTCACCGGCGCGGCACGCTACCCGGGCGACCTATCGATGCCTGGCATGCTGCACATGAAGGTCCTTTTCGCCCGGCGACCCCATGCGCGTATCAAGCGGTTGGACACGCAACGCGCGGCGGCCTACCCCGGCGTCGTCGCCGTGTTCACGGCAAAAGACGTCCCAGTCAATGAGTACGGTCTGATCATGAACGACCAGCCGGTCCTGTGCAGTGAAGTCGTCCGTTTCGTGGGTGACAAAGTCGCCCTTGTCATCGCGGAGACGGAGCAGGCAGCAGAACAGGCGCGGGACCTTATCGAAGTCGATTACGAAGATTTGCCGGTTCTGACCGATCCGTTCGAAGCCATACAGCCTGGGGCGCCGCTGGTCCATCCAGAAACCGGCACCAACATCCTCAAGCACTACGTCATCCGCAAAGGCGACGTCCACGCCGGCTTCGCTGAGGCTGATGTGGTCGTCGAAGGGACGTTTTCGACAGGATTCCAGGAACACGCGTATTTGCAGCCGGAAGCCGGCCTGGGTTACATCGATGACGCGGGCCGGGTAACAGTTGAGGTAGCCGGGCAGTGGGTACACGAGGACCGCAAGCAAATCGCCCACGCGCTGGCTCTGCCTGAGGACCAGGTGCGGGTCAAATATGCCTGCACCGGGGGCGCTTTCGGCGGGCGCGAGGACATGTCGGTCCAGATCATCCTGGCGTTGGCCGCATGGAAGCTGCAGCGCCCCGTCAAGATCATCTGGACGCGCGAGGAATCGATTATTGGCCACCACAAGCGCC
>JBBITV010000068.1:0-12022 GCA_037440585.1 Chloroflexota bacterium | reverse complement strand
ACGTCCTGGTGCGCCATGCGCCGGTGGCCCGCGACACGTTCGCGTTCTACGGCAAAGACCTGCTGCCGAAGTTCGACGCCGTACCGACCTGGAAGTACGCCACGCCGCACAATATCCAACGGGTGACGCCGCAGAACCAGAGCTGCAACAACTGCCATGGCAACGCCAGGCTATTCCTGACCCAGAAGGATGTGGCGCCAGACGAGTTGAAGGCGAACCAGAGTATCATCGTAACGACCATACCTGCGAAGCGTTAGGGAGAATACACAGCAGCCTCCTCTAACGGCTAGCGTTGCCCGCCCGGCCAAGTCAGCATGGGCATGTTGACGACCACGCCGGGTCGCTTGATGGTCACCTCACCTTTGGCCTCGGCCTCCTTTACCTCGGCCGCCGATATCAGCACGCGCGCGGACTGCTCGTACTTCCACGTCACCTGGTTGAGCGCCCGGAGCGGACTATGACCCGGCCTGCCCGGCGGATTATCGAACACGTCTGGCTGGAATCCCAGCGGTCCTTCGCCTTTGACCCCGTTCGTGAAGACGTAGACGTTCGCCAGCATCGACTCGGGCACCTGGGCCAGGGATGGCACAATGAGGACCGGCGAGCGCATCATGTCCGTCAGCATCTGGGCGACCTGGGGATCGGACGCTTCGGTGTGGATGAAGCGGATCTCCTGCCCCTCGGTATAGCCTTTGACCGGCGGGACCGCCGGCCCCGTCGCAGCCATTCCGCCCATCGACAGCTGGGCCGTGGCTGGCACCAGGCGAGTGTAAGCGAGCACAAAGCCCGCCATGATCACCGCGACCAGCGCGGTGACGATGAGATTACGTTTCATGTGTTCCTCCCGCGGCGGGCTTTGGGCAGCAACCGGCCGGCGAACGAGTTGGTGAGCACCGTGCTGACACTGGCCACCATCGCTACCATCGCCCAGACCGGGTGCACCAGGCCGGTCACCGCCAGGGGCACGCCGATGCCGTTGAAGGCAAAAGCCAGTGCCAGGTTCTGGACGGTCTTGGTGTAGGAGGACTTGCCAATGTGGTAGGCGTCTACCACTGCCCCTAACCGCTCGCCAACCAGCACCACGTCGGCCGACTCGATGGCGATGTCTGTGCCGGCGCCAATGGCGATACCCACATCCGCCTGCATCAGCGCGGGAGCATCGTTGATGCCGTCGCCGACCATCGCCACGCGATAGCCCTGGCGCTGCAGGTCCCGCACCGCCGCCGCCTTGTCCTGGGGCAGCACCTCGGCCCGGTACTCGGCAATCCCGATTTGCGCGGCCACGGCCCGCGCGGTGCGGGCGTTGTCGCCGGTCAGCATCACCGGCTCCAGCCCGGCCTGCCGCAGGTGCTCGACTGCCTCACGGGCGTCGGCTTTGAGTTGATCGGCGATGGCGATCAGGCCGGCGAGCTGTCCATCGACGGCCAGGGCCACCACTGTGTTACCCGCCGCCTGGATGGCTTCGAGCTGCTCGTGCGCTGGTGCGAGATCTACTCCCTCGCCCGCGATGAATCGCGGGTTGCCCACCACGACGCGATGCCCTTCCACCGTCGCTGTCACCCCTTTGCCCGGCGTGGCGTGGAAGTTTCTGGTCTCTGGAAGTGGGAGCGGCTGCGCTTCTGACGCGCGTTCGTGCAGCCATAATCGGCTGCTCGACCCGGCACTTCTGCTGCGCGAACGCGCGTCATCAGTTGCCGTGACCACTGCCCGGGCCAGGGGGTGCTCGGAGGCGCTCTCGGCAGCCGCGGCCAGGCGCAGCACTTCGCGCTGGTCATGCCCGGCCAGTGCCACCACCTCGACGACAGCCGGTTCGCCACGCGTGATTGTCCCCGTCTTGTCGAGCACGACCTTCTTGACATCTTTGAGGACCTGGAACGCTTCGGCCGAGCGCATCAGGACGCCTCGCTCGGCGGCCATCCCCCCGCCACGGATCATCGCCAGCGGCGTGGCCATGCCCAGCGCGCAAGGGTAGCCCATGACCAGCACCGCCAGGGCGGCAAAGACGGCCCGCGTCCAGTCGGGAGAGCCGCTCACCAGCCAGGCGCCGGGAACCCAGATTAGGAAGGCCAGGCCGGCGAAGCTCAGGACACCCGGCACGTAGACCTGGAGCACCCGGTCCACCAACGCCAGAATACCAGGTTTGAGCGCCCGCGCCTCCTCTACTTGCCGCGCCACCTGCTGGAGGAAGCTCCCTTCGCCCACCCTGGTCACCCGGACTAGCAGCGTGCCCGTCTGATTGATCGAGCCGCCGATGACCGGGTCGCCAGGCGCTTTCTCCTCGGGGATCGACTCACCCGTAACTAAACTCTCGTCCACGCCCGAAGCGCCCTCCACGACTTCGCCATCAACCGGGATTGACTCGCCGGGGCGGATGCGGACCAGGTCACCCGGCCACACCTGCTCGATCGGCATCTCTTCCTCACGGCCATCGCGCACAACCCGTGCAGTGGGTGGCACAAGGGCCAGCAGGTTGCGCACGGCCTGGGAGCTGCGGGTGCGCACCAGGAGCGACACGTAACCGGAGAGCAGGTGGTAGGTGGTGATGAAGACCGCCACGCCGAAGAAATCCGGCAGCGGGAAAGTGGGGAAGATGTAGGCCAGGAAGCCACCGCTGAGCCCGGCGAAGGCACCGAGCTCCAGCAGCACGTGCTGGTTGAGGATGCCACGGCGCAAGGACGCCCAGGCCATCGCCAGGATGTGCCAGCCTGGCCCAAAGATCGTCGCGAGCGCCAGGGTCGGCATGAGCCACAGCAGGAATGGCCAGGCCTGCGGCAAGGGCAGCAGTCTCAGCCACATCAGGACCATCGTGCCGAACGCCACGGCGGTGAATCCAACCGCCATCAACAGGTTGGTGCGCTCGCGCCGGAGCTCGGCTTCTTCCTCTTCGAAGGTGCGCACCTTGCGAGCATCGCGCACAGTGTAGCCCAGGTCAAGCAGCGTCTCTTTCAACAGCGTCGGCGTGACCTGGGTCGGGTCATATTCGATCAGCGCCTCTTCGTGGGCCAGATTGACACTGGCCTCGCGGACGCCCTCCATGCGTTCCAGCGCCTTCGTGATGCTGGCGACGCAGAAGGAGCAGGACATCCCGCCGATCTTGAGTTGTAGTTTCTCGGTTCCGTTCAAAGGTTTTGTCCCACCTTCTCAAAATTGTTTCATCAGTAATTATATAGTAATTATATACCTTCCAGCCACTGGAAAGTCAAATACACCAACCGAGGGTTGCGGCCGGGCTTGTGCTTGTAAACAAGCTGGTTGTGTAGTAAAATACGCCTGGCAGAAAATTTCAACGTGAGGCGGAAAATCAGCCAGCCAACCGGAGTGGTTATGTGCGGCGACTTGTACGGACATCCAGACATAGAGCGCTTCGTTGCATACTGGCAACGGCGCAGGGCAGAGCACGAAGAGCAGAGCCAGCACCTGGTCTGGCAAGCTAATGCAGATGTGAGGCGCATCGTGGACATGCTGCGCCAACAATTTCACGTCCGCCGCATCATCTTGTTCGGTTCCCTGGCAAACCGGCGCTTTGCGCCTGGCTCGGACATTGACCTGGCCGTGGAAGGGCTGTCCAGAGCTGATTTTTTTGCCGCCCTGGCCCGGGCTAACGAATTGAGCCAGTTCTGGGTTGATCTCAAGCCACTGGAAGACCTGGATACCCACTTTCGAGCACGCTTGCTGACAACAGGAAAAGAGCTATGAAACAAATGTCGGCCGCATTTATGGCTTTGAGCTGGATTCAGAACGGATCGAGCGGCTGGTAGCGCGTTATCCGCAGGTGTGGCGACAGTTTGAAGCAGACGTGGAAAAATTCTTGACCTGGCTGCGTGCGTTGGCGGATCGTCTGGATCAGGTCGCAGGGTGATCATTCGCAATGATGATTCACGTTTGTTGTTTCGCTTTCAGCCTCTCCACCAACGCCCGCGCCCACGCTGATCTATTGTGCTGCAACCGCTCGTAGGTCTTCAGTGCTTCTTGCGCTAGCGGCAGCGCCAGGTCCGGGCGGCCTTTGGCCTCCCATCGCCAACGCGATCATTCGTTAAAATCCTTTGGCCGCGCAGTGTGTTGAAATTCAGCGCAAAACATGGTATAATAGCGTCGTAACTGACCTCCTTTTCGTTTTGAGTTTCCTCTCCTGTGTAGGAACATCCGCAAGCGAACGACGTGAGTTGTTCCAGACAAAGTAGCGCACGCATGACGCCACCAGGCGAGACGCGTGCGCCTCAGCCGGGGGGACGCCATGAGGCGACGGCTTGCGCTGAGCATGGGTTTGGTCTTTTGTCTGGGTGTTGTGCCAAAATACCGGTTACGATTAGCTGCCACGTCGCGCCCCTCAGTCCAACCAGTGGTGCAAGCGAGCGAGCCGCTGACCCTAGAGCGCCAACGTAGAGGTCATCCCAACTTCTGCAGTTGGCGTTCTGTGTTTCCCTCACGAGGAGATTACGGACCATGAAACGATTATTGATCTCCTTGGTTTTTGTCGGCCTCTTTGTGGGCCTTGCTATCGGATTGATCACTTCACTTTCTCCTATGTCACCCACGGTTGCCTCTGCTCAGGGAAGGGAAATGGCAATTTATCCCCCATCCTACCGTGATCCGGACGAGGGATCGCTTGAAGCCGGTTGCGGTGATGGTAATCTCGTGCTAGATGCCTACTCCAGCGGTCGTATCGAATTCACTGATCTGCTTGGTGAGACAAGTCAGAGAACGGCAGCATTTAGTAGAGCCCAGTTGGGACCGCAAATTCTTGAGGAAGTGAAGTTCAAGGGGACCATAATCGAAAGAGGTAGGTATTCCGATGCGGACAGTTGGCTTATCAATGTAGAAGAGGTCACCCTGGGTCGTATCTCTCCTGGCTGGCATATTAGAATCAACGTTAGTGGCTGGGATCCATGCCATGGCGATGTGGACTTCAACACCAAGGCGGGCGACTTTGTGGAGGTATACGGATTAATTCTTGGCTCTTGTCCTTTGCCCCTTTCCCGTTTATATGATACTGATTTGTCTTCCACGTGTGAAGTCACCGTATGCGCGGGTTCAGATTTCTATCTCCGCAAAGTTACAGTAACTCCAACGATAGACGTCTGGGTTGACCGCGGCTGCGGGGCCACTTACAACATAGGTGACTCCATAGTAATATACTTCCGAACCAACCAGACAGGCTACGTGACCGTCAATCTGTACAAGCCCGATGGCTCACAGAGCACACTGGTTAATCACTTCTTGGCCCAGGCAATGGAACACCAAACTTGCACGACCGCGATAACGCCCAGTTCGGCCTGAACGTCATCGACTGGTTGGCCAATCGCTCGTCGCAGCCTCGGCCTCCGTTGGAAGCCTACTTTGATGATGGTGGCCCTGAGGCTGGATTCGTCGCCTGGCCGGCTGGCCTGGGGGCGGTGCGGTTCACCGTCCCGTCTGGGGCCCGGGTCCAGAAGCTACGCTTCAATGTCTCGGGCAACATGGACCCTGTCAGAGTGCATATTCTTGATCGCACCTGGCAACCGCTCCTCACTCGCACCGTTACCCCCGCCCCTGGCTGGTTCGAGGTTGATGTGTCAGACGCGAATGTTGTCACGGACGGCCAGTTCTACGTCGCCTGGCAGTGGCTCCAAGAGGCTTCGGGTGGTCCCTGGCTGGGGATTGACGAGACGCTGCCGCACCATCGCCAGAGCTATCTTGGCAACCTTGACCCGGCGAATCCACCGTATGTCGTGCCAGATGAGGACTACATGGTCCGTGGCGTTATATCTTACCCATGAAGAAATCTGTCGCTGCTTCGTGCTGCGCTTCACAGGCAACGCAGGCAGGCTCGTTGATGCTGGCGCTGGACTCTTTGGCGCCGCACCAACTTGCCATTGTCAGTGGTGTATGATATAATTTTGTATAGAATTGCGTACAGAAGGAGTTACAAATGCCTATCATTCTCCCTGTCGCTGAGGTTCGAGAGCGCCTGAGTGCGCTCCTGGACAAAGTGGCGTCGGATAACGAGCCGGTGTTTATTACCCGGCATGGCCGTGCTCAGGCTGTGCTGCTCAGCACCACTCAATACGAAACTCTGACCAAGCGCCAGCCTGAAGCCGCTTCCACAGATTGGTATGCGCTATCCCTGGCCTCGCTCGCCCGTGTCTGGAATCACCCGGACGAAGATGTTTACACGTGGGAAGATGGAGAGCCTGTATGAGTTCGCGTCCCTGGCATCCCCACCGTGGGGAAGTGGTGCTCGTCCAATTCCCATTTCTGGACACTGGGGGGCAGGCACAGGTGAAGCCACGTCCGGCAGTTGTCATCTCCAGCCAAGTGATTCACCAACAGACCGCCGACGTGTTGATCGCGGCTATCTCCTCGCGTCCTATCTCCCAACCTCTCCCAACTGACTACCCGATTACCTATGGTACTCCTGAAGCCAAGTCGACCGGCCTTAAGAGGACCTCCTGGGTGAAAGCCTCCAATTTGGCCACCGTGCCTAGAGCCGCCGTCGGCCGGCGATTGGGGCGCTTGACTCCACAGGGGCTGCAGGCGGTCGATGATCGCCTGCGCTTAGCCCTGGGCCTTAGCTCAGTCCCTTAGGTCCAGCCGCTCACCGCCGGACCAAGCGTCTTTACCCTGCCTCCGTGTCACCTGTGCAGAAATCCGCGGATACTTACGTGTCTCGTTTGAAGAGATTGCGAGCCCAGCGCAGCGGCGCAGCCACCGTGTACATTCCCGTGCGTATCGCGGCATTGTGCCAGATGTTTTTGGCCTGCGACCACTGTAGTTTCTGCCTTCTACTTTCTGACCTCTACCCTCCCCCAAAGTCTAACACAAAGACGTAGCTGGATCGCCCCTTGGCTACTCCCACGCCGACCCGGTCGTAGTGCGCGTGGAGAATATTGGCGCGATGGGGCGGATCCGACATAAACCAGTCGATGGCATAGCGCACCGCGTCATCGGCCGAGCGGTAGGCGCTGATGTAATTCTCCCCTGCTTTTCGGAGAGACCCGCACAGAACGCGGCAGGCCACATTGAGCCAATATGGCAAGGCAAGCGAGACCGGCGACCAGAGCTAGCCAGCGTAAATGTGGCAACAACTGATCTGTCCTCCTTGGGATTTATGTCATGCGGGATGCTTGGCAGCGAATAGGCTGGCCTGGCTTGCCAGGCGGAATACCTTTTGCCCCGCTCCGATCAACGCCACGACTTGCTGCCAGACCAACCCGAGAACCCAGAAAGAGCCCGGGATCAACCGGCTCACCCCAAAATTGAACCCAGCCAGGACCACGGCCACTCCCAGGAGCAGGATACCCAGTGTCAGGGCTTGCGGGAGGTAGCGCAGAGCAAAGCCATAGCCTCTACCTGCGGCGCGGAGCATTTTCCGGTCCCCGCGCACCACCGCCCCAATGCGGGCGTATTCGAACACCGCGTTCGTCCCCAGCACCAGCGTCGACAGGAGAATGGCCGCAGCGATGATCTGCCAGGGTGTACCTGGCGCTACGCGACTGACGAGCAGCGCCCCTAGCGCCAGCGTGATCGCCAGGGCGAGGATCGAGATTGCCCACAGCCGGGCAAACGGCCAGAACCAGCGCCGGCAGCCAGTCCAGAAGCTCCCGCTGCCCGTGACCAGGGACTCCAGGACTCCGCCTGAGAGCCAGGCGTAAGCCAGGCTGTTTGCCAGCAGCACTACGACTGCGAAAATGGCGACAGGCGGCAGCCAGTTGAGATTGTATTGGCCCGACTCAACCAGCCGGGTGGTCCCCAGCGCCCCTTGAGCCTCGATGAAGAATTCGACTGGGTTGGCCATGAGCGTCGTCGCCCAGGGCCGGTGGCCGATGAGCGCACGCAACCGGAGCCATACCGGAATAGTCGCCAATACACTCACGATCAGGTTGGCACCGAATAACGGCAGAAGCAGTCGCCATAGACGGAAGGTTTGGGAAAGGCCGTGGCCAAAAGCGCGAAAGACAGACATTGTGCCCAACCGGGAACTCAGATGAACTCAGTTCCCCCGAGTTCCCCTGAGTTCCCCTTGCTTTATCCAAAGAACCCCATCAACTGCAACAACCCCTGCACAAACCCCAACCACCGCCCGCTCAGCTCCAGTGGCGGTCCTTCCGCCGTCGCCACTGTCCAGCCATTGTCCAGGACGTTCACCTCGACCGCCAGCTTGCGTTGCGGGTCGGCGAGGGCGGAGACAAGGGGTGCTGCCGTCTGGTAGGTGTACTCCTTCTGGGTGGCCTGGCCGTCCCAGCGCTCCAGCCGCGTGGAGCTATCGGCGAAATCGACCTGGACCTCCACGGGCAGGGTCACGTCTCCCAGGCGGGTCACCACGACGCGGGACGTGTAGCCATCGGCGTCGCGGTGAGTGGAGGCGTGGTTCACCGCGTAATCGACGACGCCGGTGCCGTAGACGAGGGGCTTGAAGAACCAGTCCAGGTTCTCCCCGCTCACTTCGTTGGCGACGGCGATGAAGTCTTCCGTCCGGGGGTGGCGCCAGCGCCAGCGGTCGACGTAGGTGCGCATGAGCGCGAGCATACGGTCCTCGCCCAGGTAGTTTTCCAGGGTGCGCAGGACCAGAAACGGCTTGGCATAGGCCGCGCCGCCGTAGTTCTTCATCTCCCAGGACCGGGCATTGATCCGCACCTGGCGCGGGTTCCAGATGTACTCGGCTCGCCGCATCTCCAGCCCGCCCAGTTTGAGCTCACGCGTGTCGATCACGGAGTGTCGGCCAAAGGCTTGCTCCATCCACCGCGCCGCCGCATATTCGGCAAAACCCTCATCCAGCCACGGTTCTGTCATCTCGTTGGTGGCCACCATCATAGGCCACCACTGGTGGGCCAGTTCATGGACGGTTACGTATTCTGGCAGGCGCAGAGCTGGATAATCCGGCAAACCGGCCAGGCCGACCGTGATGAGCGTCGGATACTCCATCCCGCCGGCCCCGCCCGCATCATCAGGTGGATCGACGACGGTCAGCCGGGGGTGGGGGTAAGGACCGAACCAGCGGCTATAGCTTTCCAACGCCCTTTGCGCCGCGTCCAGGTAGCGCTCGACGAGCGCGATGTGCTCCGGTTGGAAGAGCAATACAATGTCGACACTGCCCGCGCGGCGGTCGGCGACGGCGTAGTGCGGACTGCTCGTCCACACGAAGTCGGTCACGTCCTCGGCATAGTAGCGATAGGTCTTGCTGCCGTCGCTGTTCTGGATCTCGCCCACACGTGTGCCGGTCGCGCCGACGATATGCGTGGTTGGGACAGTGATGCTGACGTCGTAGGTGCCGAAGTCGGCAAAAAACTCGCTATTAGCGTGGAACTGGATATTATTCCAGCGGCCGCGGTCGTAGACGGCCATTTTAGGGTACCATTGGCCCGCCAGGACGAAGTCACCAGCGTAGCCGGTCCGGGCGAAGACGCGTGGAAGCTGCGCCTTCCAGGCTACGTCGAGGCGGATGGCCTGGTGGGGTCGGAGCGGCTGGGGCAGAGGCACGTGCAGCAACGTTTCACTGACCGCGCTCGACGGCAGCAAATCTATGCCCCCGGTCATGGAGAGCGCGGTAACGTCGATCCAGCCAGCGCGTGCCGGATCATATGTGAAACCACGGCTGGCGCCGTGAGCTTCCCGCATCCAATGAGTGTCCGGGCTGCGGAAGGCGTTGAGGTAAAGGTGAAGCCAGAGGTCAGGTAACGTGTCGGGGGAATCGTTGAAGTAGGTAATGGTCTCGCGGCCATCCAGCGTCTTGGTCACCGGATCGAGGCGGACTGCAATCTGATAAGAGGCATTAGCCCTGGCCTGCCCGGCCATGGCCGAGACAGGCCAACGGGCGGCGGCAAGGATCGGCATCGCCGCCAGGAGCAGGATAAGGTGGCATCTCGTCCTACTTTTCACCTGTGCAAGTATATCCCCAATTGCCGGTTTTGTCCACTGGCAGTTTCAGCAGATCCAATTTCAATGCTCCAGCCGGTCTGTGACCAGCCCCGCGACGGGTCACGGACCCATCGCGAGCAGAAATCTAGATCGACTGAGTTTGCTTTTGACTGGTAGGCCCTCAATAGATATAATGATTGAGCATGCTTCGAGAAAATGCCGACAGCGTCGAGAAAATGCTGGAGACCGTTGGTGGAATGCGCCAGGTGGCGCGGGCGGACGCCGTCTTCGGGGAGCCAAAGGTCGCCGGCGATAAAACCCTGATTCCCGTGGCAGTCGTGTCCAACACCTACGGCCTGGGTTTTGGGCGCGGCCCAAGCTCAGCCGAGAAGCCAGATCAGCCGGCAACAGGCGGTTCTGGTGGGGGAGCCGGTGGAAAGGTGTCAGTGCGACCAGTCGCCATCGTGGAGATCACACCCCAGGAAACGCGGGTGAAAGAAATCACAGACGTTACGCGCCTGGCCCTGGCTTCTTTCGTGATGATTGCCTGGAATGTGTTCTGGGTCAGCCGCACCCTGAAAGCGATTTTTGGTGAGCGTAACGTGAAACGTGAAACGTGAAAGGCTCCTCACGTTTCACGCATCATGTTTCAGGTGAGGAGGAACCCAACCATGTCAACCGGTTATCTACGCCTGGCCTGGGATGCACTCCTTTTGCGCGACCGCGCCTATGAGGAGATGCGCGCAAGTACCGGGCCATTTGTTCGTGGGCTGATCCTGATTGTCCTCGTGGCGCTGGTGTTCTCCATTCCAGCCGTCGTCGGCAAAGGGCTGGAACGCCTGACGTCGCCGGATCCGGGCCGCATCCAGGAGGCGGTACGACAGGGGCTCGCAGAGATGCCCTGGTATAGACAGTCGGCTGCTGCCAGTCCCCAGTTCGAGCAGAGTTTCCGGCAAGGGTACGATACCTGGTGGCAAGTCTTCGGCCCAATGCTGTTTCCAAATCCGTTGCAGGCAGCCCTGGGCGTGATTCTCAACCCCATTGGCCTGGTCATCGGATGGCTGATCTACGGCTTCCTGGCTTTCCTGTTCGCCAGATTACTGGGCGGACAGGGCAACCTGGGCCAGACGTATGGCACGACGGCCCTGGCCGTCTCGCCCCAGTTACTGGGGGTGATCTCGGTGCTGCCTTACGTCACTGTGCCCGGCCTGACAACCTGGTCGGTGGTGTGCAATTACCTGGCGCTCAAGCACGCACACCGATTGTCACCGGGCCGGGCGTTCTGGGCGACGGTATTGCCGTACCTTTTCCTGTTATTAGTGGTGGTGCTCCTGGGCGCCTTGGTCGCCGCCTTGGTTGTGATAGCCACGAGAGGAGGTCGGTAATCATGATGCAGAGCATGACGCAGACAGCCCGCGACGGGGCACTGCTGCGCGACCTGGCCTACGTCGGGTTGCGCGATGCGGACGACAGCTTCTGGCGTGGCCTCCAGATCATGGTGGCCATCAGCCTGATCGTAGGGCTGGTACTGTCGCTCGTCGGGTTTATCCAACAGGTGACGGCACCGCCGCCGGACGTGCAGATCGAAGCGACCCGGCAGCAAATGCAGCAGATGTTTAGCCAGTTCCGCGCCTTCGGACCGCCCTTCAACGACCCGCAGTTCCAGCGCCAGTTTCAGGCTAACCTGGAAGCCGGGTTCCGCATGGGCGCCCAGATTGCCGAAGCGACGATCAGAAGTACCCCGGTCGGTGGTCCTGTGCAAGACCTGTTCCAGGCCATTGGCCGGTGGGCCAGCTACCCTTTCAACTGGATAAGCACCTGGATGTGGTACACACTGCTCGTCCTGGTGTTTGCCAAGCTCATGGGCGGTACGGCGACCGTTCAGGAAATGCTGGGGACGACCTCCCTGATAGCTGTGCCGCACTTGCTCGATCTTTTTGGCTTCATCCCGGTGGTCGGCGGCGTGCTAGGCCTGGTCGCGTTCTTCTGGGGTCTGGTGGTGTACGTCAAAGCGACAGCCGTCGCCAATCGTTTTGGAATAGAGAAAGGGCTGGCGGCAGTGTTGCTACCGGTGGTGGTCCTGATCTTGCTCGTAGTGTTGCTGGCGATGATGCTGATCGTGTTGATCGTTGCGACCAGCCGGGGATCGTGAAACGTGTAAGGAGAATCAGTTTCCATGAAAAAGAAC
>JBBITV010000067.1:1077-12060 GCA_037440585.1 Chloroflexota bacterium | reverse complement strand
AGGATTGCCGGATCCTGAGGAACGGTAATCGCGTGCAGGTCATCGACGCAGAAGAAGTTGTCGAATTCAGCCTGTGTCTGGACCCAGTTTTGAATAGCCCCCAGGTAGTTACCGAAATGTAAGTTACCCGAGGGTTGAATAGCAGAAAAAACGCGTTGTTTGGGCTGCGCAGTCACCTTGTGTTCATCTGTGGCTCAAGTCTGAGCCAGCCTCCGTCAAGAGTGAGGCCCATTTGGCAGAATGACAGTGACAGATCGCAATGGCAATTGCGTCCGCCGCATCATCCGGCTGCGGGACATAGTCCAGGTTCAACAACATGCGCACCAATTGCTGCACCTGGTCCTTCGTCGCCCGGCCATACCCCACGACGGCCTGTTTAACTTCCAGCGGCTTGTACTCGTGCACCGGCAGCCCGGCCTGGGCCAGTGCCAGCAGCGCCACGCCCCGCGCCTGCCCGACCGACAGGGCCGTAGTTGTATTGCGGCTGAAGAACAGCTCTTCCACGGCGGCCTCGGTGGGCCGGTGCTGAGTAATGAGAGCGGACAGCTCGCGGTAGAGGCTCTGCAGGCGTTCTGACATCGGCTGCCCGGCGTGCGTCGTGATAGCCCCACACGCGACAAGCTTTATTGTCTCGCCATCACTCTCGACGATACCCCAACCGGTGATGGCCGTGCCCGGGTCAACCCCAAGAACCCGCATCAACTCCCCCATCGCATAATTCACTTGCAGGGCAGACTGTCATGCTGAGCGAAGCGAAGCATCTCCATGCTACAATGGACGCTACAATGGACGTCTCGGCACAAGTGAGCAGAGACCCTTCGCTTCGCTCAGAGCCTGCCCTGAACGGAGTGAAGGGGTGACAAAGCGAATTATGCGCTATTGCCTAAAATCTAAAATCAAGCGGCTGCCTCGAGCTTATCAACCAGACTCTCTGGGATCTCCAGGTTGGAGTACACCCGCTGGACGTCGTCGAGTTCTTCCAGGGCCTCGATCAGCCGCATCGCCTTCAGCGTCTCGTCGTCACTGGGTTGCACCCTCGACTTCGGAACCATGTTAATCTCGGCCGTCTCAATGGGGATGCGGCGTCTGGCGAGGGCCTCGCGGACGATGTGCAGGTCCTTGGGTTCGGTGTAAATTTCCACAAAGCTGTCGTCCACACGAGCATCCTCAGCTCCGGCGTCCAGCGCCAGCAAGCCCAGCTCGTCCGGGTCCATGCCCCTGGCTTCGACGGTAATTACGCCCTTCTGATCGAACATCCAGCCGACGGAGCCGCTTTCGCCCAGGTTGCCTCCCTGCCGGTTAAAGACGCGCCGGATGTCCGCAATCGCGCGATTACGGTTGTCGGTCATCACCTGAACCAGCAGCGCGATGCCGCCCGGGCCATAACCCTCATAAGTGATCTCCTCAATGGCCTCGCCCTTGAGCGCCCCCGTCCCGCGCTGGATCGCGCGCTCGATGTTTTCCTTGGGCATATTCGCTGTGCGGGCCTTGTCGATGATCAGGCGCAAGGTGAAATTGGCGGCCGGATCGGCTCCACCCTCGCGGGCCGCCAGGGCGATTTCGCGGGCGAGCCGGGTAAACATCTGCCCTTTCCGGGCGTCTGTGACCGCTTTCTTGCGTTTAATTTGTGCCCATTTGGAGTGGCCGGACATGGTCGACCTCCGTTCGCGATTGGGGGATGGACAGTTGAGTGACACGTGATGCGTGATGAATTCATCACGCATCACGTGTCATTACTCAAAATTATACCACCAGACGTGCGAAAAGGTGAAATTCGTTGCTTGTCATCGGCGGACAAACGAGTATAATTCGGCATCGACGGGGGTTTCCCCCCTCTCATGAAACAGCGGTATCGTTTCAGGAAAGGGGGGCCAGGGGGGTGAGGCATTATCAAAACCAATGGACGAAATAGCTCACCTGTCTGCTGAATCCATCCGCGCCGCACTGAACACACAAATCATCGGCCGTGGGGTCCACTTCTACGCCTCAACCGGCTCCACCAACGAAGTGCTCAAGCTCCTGGCCGCGCGCGGCGCGCCCGAAGGCACCGTCGTCGTCACTGACGAGCAGACGGCTGGCAAAGGTCGCCTGGGCCGCCGGTGGCTGGCGCCGGCCGGCAGCAGCCTGCTCCTGTCGATCCTCTTCCGCCCGCCCCTCGCCCCCCACCAGTTAGCACGTCTCACGATGGTGTGCGGACTTGGCGTCCTCGAAGGCGTGCAAGCCACGACCGGGTTAACCCTACAACTCAAATGGCCCAACGACGTGCTCGTTGGCGAGCGCAAAGTGGCCGGCATTCTGGCCGAATCGAGCCTGGCCGGAGACCAGGTTGAATTTGCTATTGTCGGTATCGGCCTGAACGTCAATTTCGACCCCGCCAGCATCGAGGGGATTCCCAAGACGGCTACCAGCCTATCGAGCGCTCTCGGGCGGCACGTGCCCCGGCTGCCCCTCCTGGCGGGTATTTTATCGACCATCGATGCGCGCTACCTTCGGCTTCTGGCGGGTGAATCACCGCATGACGAGTGGGCTGCGCATCTTTCCACCCTGGGCCAGGCGGTGCACGTGGTAACGCCGGACGGGATTGAGACTGGTGTGGCCGAAGGCGTGGATGCCGATGGCGCGCTGCGTTTGCGCCGTGACGATGGCAGCCTGACTCACATTGCGGCCGGTGATGTCAGTCTGCGCGGATAAAACCGTGTCTTGCAAATGCGAACTTCTAACGGTTACAAGTTAAAAGGTTGAAAGTTGAACCCTTAGCTTTCAACCTTCAACCTTTTAACCTTCAACCTGTAACCCATCAGCGGAGGAGGAGGGATTCGAACCCCCGTGGCGGTTAAGCCCATCCGCTTTCAAGGCGGCGCCGTTTGTCCACTCCGGCACTCCTCCGCAAGGGCGAGCTGCCCGAAGTATAAAAGAATTTGCGTGGAAAGTCAAAATTCAAACCTAGACCCCCGCTGCCCTCCAGCATTTGGCTAAAGTCCAGCATAGACACCGGACAGTCCTGGTGCCACAATCCTTCCCGTAACACTATGCCCCGCCTCTCGTCCTAATGTGCGTGAAAAAACTGACGATTAGGAATACAAACAAGAAATCGAGGGTATGAAGCATATGCCAAGCCTTTCCAGATTACATCCCTGGCTGCTGTTGGCCGTTCTTAGCGGGCTGCCTCTGCTCGGCACTTCGCCTGGGACGGCGGCCCCGGGCGATGCCAGCCCCTTCGGCATCGTCTTCATCAACTCCGCCGAGATGACGGTGACACCTGCCCGTATCGACAAGGCCCTGCAAGCCGGTGCTGGCTGGGACCGCTGGCCGATGTACTGGGAACTCATCGAGACCAGCCCTGGCACGTTTAACTACAAGAACCAGGACGATGCCCTGGCCATTGACGTTGCCAACGGCTTGCAGGTTAACGCGATCCTGTCCATGACCCCGGCCTTCTACGCCACCGGCGGCCTGGCCACCCTTGCATCGCCACGCATCGAGCAGAAAGCGCCGCTCTTCGAGGCCATGCGCCGCTTCGACGAGCTACGGGAACGGATGTCTCCTGACGAGTTGCGCGCCTGTACCGGCTCGCCGTCCAGCTACCCACCGCGCAATCTGGACCTCCCCGTCTTCATCGGTAGCGGCGACGCACGCACCGTCAACCCGGACAATTATTGGGCGCGCTTTGTCTACCAGACCGTCAAGCGCTACAAGCCCGGCGGCGACCTGGCTAGCCAGCGCGGCTGGGTCCCCGGCGTCGGCGTGCGGCACTGGGAAATTTGGAACGAACCGGACTTTCCCTGCGGTCGCAGCGGCAGTTTCCCTGGCTTCTGGAATGGGACGCCCCAGCAATACTATCTCCTCCTCAAAGTTGCTTACCAGGTCGTCAAATTCGCCGATCCATCGGCCACTGTCATCATGGGCGGACAGGCTTACTGGCCCTATCCGACCTGGTTCGATGCCTTTCTGGATGCGCTCCTGGCCGACGACCCAGGGGCACGGCGGGCCAATAACGACTACTTCGACGTCGTAGCGGGGCACTGGTACAGTAACCCGCGCCACATCTGGCGCATGACCAAGTACGCTTTCGCCGACAAAATGGCTGCGCGCGGCCTCGCCCCGAAACCCATTTGGATCAACGAAACCGGTGTCCCGGCCTGGAATGACTACCCTTGCCAGTATTGCTCACCTTATCCCTACAGTGCCAGCATCAACGAACAGGCGGCCCACGTTGTTCAGAACTTCGCCTCGGGGCTGGCCGCATCCCTCTGGTTCCAACAAGGCGTCGCCCGCATCTTCCAGTTTCAGCTCTACGATGACGGCCACGGCGAGGCTTATGGTATGATCCGCAACCCGGCCAATTCTCCACAATTCCCTCACCCCACCCAGCCCGACGCTCCGCGCCCGGCTTACCAGGCCTACCGCACCGTGAACACGTATCTCTCCGGCGCCCAACCCAGGAGCTGGGATTCCCAGAACGGCGTCGAGCGGATCACCTTCGAGCACCCCAACGGCGACCGCATCGTGGCTGTGTGGACCTGGCGCGACTCGAACCAGACCGCCAACGTCCCGGCTACCCGTTCGCGCGCGCTCCTGGTGGACCCCCTTGGCGCGACGCAAACCATCACCGCTACGAATGGCGTCTATGTGCTCAGTCTGCCAGCCGCCACGAACCACATGCCCGGCGATACGGCCTCAGAGCGCATGATCGGCGGCACACCCTACCTGGTCGTCGAGAGCGGCGCTCTGCCTCCCTTCACTCCGACCCCGAGCCAGGTGCCCGGATGCACTGACTCGGTCGTCAACGGTGACATGGAGAAGGCCAATTATACACCAATTACCAGCACCATAGCGGCCAGCAGGCGCTGTTTATTGGCCTCACGACCCCGGTGACTGAGACGGTCTGGTCTACGGCAACACAAACCATACAGCTCCCGGCGACGATTAACTCAGCCCAACTGACCTACTGGCGTTGGCTGGCCAGCAACGACCCCACCGGCGATGAGCAACTGGTTGAAGTCCGGGCGGGCGGCAACCTGGTTCGCACCGTCGAGGCCTTCAATCCGGCCGCCAACCACCAGCAGTGGATCTCCAACACCGTCACCCTGACCTCCGACCTGCTGCCTCACGCCGGCCAGGCCATCGAGCTGGTCTTCAAAGTCAAGAACGACGGCGATGGTACCCTGAGCTACATGCGCCTGGACGACGTGAGCCTGGTCGTCTGCGAGCCGGTCACGCCGGCCGCCGCGCCGACCAGCACCGCCACACCCAGCCGCACCCCCACTTCATCTCCCACGCCGACCCCGACCGTTACGCGCACACCAACCCGCACTCCCACCCCAACGTCCACGCCCACGCCGACGGCGACCCTCGCCCCCGGTCCTGGCGTTATCCGCGGCCAGGTGGCTGACCTTGCCGGTCGGGCCGTCATCAGTGCTACGGTCTCGCTCATAGACAGTCGGGGCCATGCCTGGCAAACTCAGGCCAGCTCAGACGGCGCATACCGCTTCGAGGTAACCTTGCCGGCCACGTTCACCGTACGCGCCGAACAGTCCGGCTTTGGCGCCTGGGAGCCGCGTAACCTGATCCCGGTCGCCACGGACACCGCAGGCGTCGACTTCCGGCTGCCGCCTATCGTCAATGCCGTCCAGGGCGGCAGCTTCGAAAGCGATGCCGACCTCGCCCGTTGGACTTATCAACCTGGCAAAACGTCGCCACTCCTCGACGCGATGGTGGCTAGCAGCGGACAGCGGTCTGCACTTCTCGGCGCAAACTTCTCCGGCAACCCCGAGAATTCGACTCTGGGTCAGGTAATCCTTGTGCGGGCGGTGGCTCATCCCGTGCTCTCTTTCGCCTACCGTATCGACACCGCCGAAACCGCGCCGGGCCCTGGCGGCCAACCCAACGACTGGTTGGAGGTGCTGGCCTATACCGGCTCAGGTTGGTCGGTCCGCCACGAGCTCTCGATCCGTGAGCTCTGGCAGCCAACCGGCTGGACCTACCGCTCCTTCGACATGGACGAATTCGCCGGCCGGGACGTGTTGCTGGTCTTCAACCTATACCAATCGTCCGCCGACCGCTCGACGCGGGCCTGGCTGGACGAGGTAGTGCTTGGCTCGCCGGACCGGTTTGTACCGTCCCGCTGGCTGTATGTGCCATTGATCGCCAGGTAGGACAAGATGCTTGTCCTACTTGGCGGTTCCAGATTAGTAGTGCTATAATTCTTGCCGGGACGCGGGTGCGTGTCTTGGCGCGGGACACCAACGATTCATCCTTGATTTAGAGAATACTTCCCGGCTGCCTCGCCCCTACGACCCCACGATTATCCAAATTGTCTTGGCCCCAGCCCAAGCTCGAGGACAACATTCTGGCCCATGCAATCCAGTTCTACAGTCGTCGAGAGCCGTCCGGCGCGGGGACGTTCGCCGGAGTGGTGGCTGCTGTTCGGCGGGTCCGTCGCGTTCCTGGTTGGCGTGCTGGCGTTCGTTTTCTCCCAGGCGGCCTATGCAGGGCGGGTTTACCCCGGGGTTGAGGTGCTCAGCATCGATCTTGGCGGGCTTACGCCGCAGCAGGCGGCCGGCCGCCTGGCTGAGAAGGTGCGCTATTTCGACCAGGGACGTTTCTTACTGCGTGATAAGGGGCGGACATGGACCGCAGCTCCACGCGAGCTGGGCGCGAGTCTGGACGTGCCGGCGACCGTCGCTGCAGCCTTTCGGGTGGGACGTAGCGGGCCGCTTGCCGGTGACCTGGCCGCCCAATTCGACGCGCTGACGCGTGACCATGCCGTCGCGCCAATCATCGGTGTGGACGAAGCGACGGCGGCGGCCTTCCTGGCCCCCCTCGCCGCCGAGATCGATCGGCCGCCGCGCGACGCCGTCCTCCTCATCTCTGGGGCTGACGTGCGCCCGGTCGATAGCCAGATCGGGCGGCGGCTGGACGTGAACGCGACGATTGGCTTGATCGTGGACCGGGTGAGCCGGCTCGAAGACGGTGAGATCGATCTGCCCGTCGTCGAAACGCCGCCGCAAGTCGCCGACGCGGACCAGGCCGCCCAGCAAGTGCGGCAAATGCTGGCCGGTCCGCTCGTGCTCACTCTTGACGATCGCCGCTGGGAACTGCCCCCGGCCAGGCTGGCAAGCATGTTGGTGTTCTACCGGCAGCCCGGCCCGGATGGTCACAACCGGCTTGTACCGGCGCTGGAGGATGCCCGGTTGGCCGGGTTCGTTGCGGAGATCGCCAGCGAGGTGGATCAGCCGCCACGCGAGGCGCGTTTCAAATTCGATCCGGCCACAAAATCGCTCAAGCCCACGGTGACGAGCCAGAATGGGCGCCGGCTGAACATCCTGCCCACCGCGCGGCGGATCGCAGCCCAGGCCATGACGCCGGACCGGACGGTGCCCCTGATCGTCTCAGTCATCACGCCCACAGTGTCCACGGCAGATGCGGACCGGCTGGGCATCCGGGAATTGATCTGGGAAGAAACAAGCTATTTCCGCGGATCTCCGGCCGGGCGTGCGAAGAACATCCAACTGGCTGCGTCCAGATTCGACGGCGTCGTGATTCCTGCGGGGGCTACCTTTTCCTTCAACGACCTGCTGGGCGAGGTGAGCGCGGCAGCCGGCTATGACGAGCAATTGATTATCCTGGACAATCAAACACAACGCGGCCCGGGTGGTGGCATTTGCCAGGTCTCCACCACCGTTTTTCGCGCTGCATTTTGGAGTGGCTTCCCGATCCTTGAGCGTTGGCCACACGCCTTCCGGGTCTCGTACTACGAGCAGGGCGGCAAGCCTGTTGGACTCGATGCGACGATCTACACACCAGACGTGGATTTCCGGTTCAAGAACGACGCACCAACGGCGTTGCTCATTGAGACGAAAACGGACCTGGCAGCGAGTAGCATAACGTTCCGGTTCTACGGCACCAAGACCGGTCGCACGGTCGAAATGGAAGGACCCGTAGTTGACAAGGTAGTGGAGCCAGGGCCGCCGATCTACAAGAAAGATACATTGCTGCCGAAAGGTACTACTCGCCAGGTCGAAATCGCCCGGCAGGGCAGCGATGTGACCCTGGTTCGCATTGTTAAGGAAGGTGGCAAAGTGATCGGGCGCGAGGAGTTCAAGACGCAATTCGTGCCCACCCAGGCAACATATCTGGTCAATGACCAGGGAGGATGAAGGAGAATGAACGGCAATCGAATTGTTATCATCATAGCAAGTCTGGTCGTCGTGCTGTTGCTGGTATGTGGACTCCTGGCGGCGCTTGTCGCCACGTTTGTGTTGCCAGGCGACTCGGTGGGCCTGCTACCTGGCCGGTCGGTTCCGCCGACGGTCATTCCGATACAGCGCCCGGCGCTCACTCAGCCTACCCCGGTTCCAACACGCCCCAGTCCCGCGGTGGCCCCGACCCAGGTACCGGCCGCGCCAGTCGCACCTGTCATAACCAACGACGAGGAAAAGGCGTTGACCGCACTCTACGAGCGTGTCAACCCAGCCGTGGTCAACATCGACGTCACTCAGGAACACCCGGGCGGAGCGAACGTACCACCGATCGAGGGCAGCGGCTCCGGGTTCATCATCGACCGAAACGGCTATATTGTTACCAACAACCACGTCGTCCAGGATGCGACTCGAATGCTGGTCACACTCTACGACGACACCACGGCAACGGCGCGCCTGGTCGGCAAGGATCCGGATAGCGACCTGGCGGTGATCAAAGTCGATTTGCCCGCCGACCGGCTCACCCCGGTAGAGTTAGGCGATTCGGACCAGGTCAAGGTTGGGCAGCGCGCTGTGGCTATTGGCAATCCCTTTGGCTACCAGGGCACTATGACCTTTGGGATCGTCAGCGCCATCGGACGGACGATCCGGGCCGGCCCCACCAGCCCCTTTTCGATCCCCCAGGTGATTCAGACAGACGCGCCCATCAACCCGGGGAACTCAGGCGGCCCACTCCTGGACATGGCCGGCCGCGTCATTGGGGTCAACGCCCAGATTCGGTCCGAGGTGCGGGCGAATTCGGGGGTTGGCTTCGCGATCCCGGTGAACATTGTCAAGAAAGTGGTGCCAAGCCTGATCAACCAGGGCTCATACTCCTGGCCATGGCTGGGCGTCAGCGGTGGGACGTTGAGCCCGAGCGTTGCCAAGGCCAGTGGCCTGCCCGTCGAACGCGGCGCTTATCTCGACAGAATCGAGCCGGATGGGCCGGCTGCCAAGGCTGGCCTGAAAGGGTCGACCGGGACGCGAAGCGTGGAGGGAAGCCAGGTGCGCGTCGGCGGGGACGTGATTACAGCCATCGACGGCCAGCCAGTGCGTAACTTCGACGAGCTCCTCACCTATGTTACGATGCAAGGCCAGGCCGGGCAGACGGTCGAGCTTACAGTGATACGTGAGGGGCGTGAGCAGAAGGTGCAGGTCAAGCTTGAGCCACGGCCGGCGAGTTTGCGGCTGCCGTAGTACGTATCGAATTATGTGGCCAGTCATCGGACATGAACAGGCGGTGGCGCGCCTCCAGCGCGGCCTCGCCGCAGGCCGCCTCAGCCACGCCTACCTGTTCACCGGACCTGCCCAGGTGGGCAAGACAACCCTGGCGCTGGCCTTCGCCCAGGCGCTCAATTGCACTGGAGCAGGTACACAGGGAGAAACCCTGTCTCCTTGTGTACCTGTGTACTTGTGTACCTGTCCCTCGTGCCGCAAGATTGCCCAGGGCGTGCACCCCGATGTCAGAGTGATCGCCCCGGCCGAGGGTACACTCAAGATCGAGCAGGTCCGGGCCTTGCAGCGGGAGCTGGCTCTTTCGCCCTACGAAGGTCGCTATCGGGTGGCGATTTTGAGGCAGATGGAGGCGGCAACGGCCGAGGCTGCCAACTGCCTGCTCAAAACCCTGGAGGAGCCGCCAGAGCAGGTAGTGCTCATCCTGACGGCTACCGAGCCCGAGTTGATCCTCCCCACCATTGTATCGCGCTGCCAGCACATCGGCCTGCGGCCGTTGCCGACACCGGAGGTTGCCAGGGCGTTGGAGACGTGCTGGGGCGTCAAAGCGAGTCAGGCGAGTTTATTGGCACGGTTGTCTGGCGGGCGGCTGGGCTGGGCGGTGGTGGCCGCCCAGGACGAAGCGTTGTTGCTGCGCCGGCGCGAGCAACTGGAGCGACTGCAGACGTTGGAGCAAGCTGGCCGGATCGACCGTCTGGCCTATGCGGAGCAGTTGAGCCGGAAAGAAAGCCTGGTACAGGAAACCCTCCAACTGTGGCTGGGATGGTGGCGCGACGCGCTGCTGGTCAAGGCGGGGCCCGTAGAGGCCATCGTTAACCTGGACCAGGCCGCTCTACTGCGCAAAGCTGCCACCCGATACAGCCTGGGCCAGATCGTCGAGACGATCCAGTTGATCCGGGCGACGCAGGAACGATTGGAACAGAACGTCAATCAGCGGCTGGCGTTAGAGGTATTGATGCTACGCCTGCCAACTCCTGACAAGGTGAGGGGGTGACAAGGCGACATGGCAAACCCGATCACCTTGTCACCTTGTCACCTTGTCACGTTTGTAAGAGAGGAGAATTATGCCCGACATCGTCGGGGTGCGTTTCAAGCGAGCAGGGAAGGTTTATTATTTCGATCCGAGTGGATTCGCGGACTTGAAGACGGGCGATTGGGTGATCGTGGAAACCAGTCGGGGGACGGAAGCCGGGCGGGTCGTCATTGCACCGACGAACCTACCGGCGCAACAGGTCGATACCAAATTGAAGCCAATCAACCGACGCGCGAACTGGCGTGACCTGACGGAGATGGAGCGCTTTCGCCACCGGGAGCCCGAGGCTCTGGCCATGGCCAGAGCCAAGGCAGCCGAGTATGGGCTGCCTATGAAGCTGATTCGGGCCGAATACAACTTCGACGGCGGGCGCCTGACCTTCTATTTTGTGTCGGAAAAGCGTGTCGACTTCCGGGACTTGGTGCGTGAACTGGCCAAGATGCTGCAGACGCGGATCGAGTTGCGCCAGATTGGCGT
>JBBITV010000067.1:0-1062 GCA_037440585.1 Chloroflexota bacterium | reverse complement strand
CAAACTCCTCGACGGGGTGGGTAAGTGCGGCCGGACTCTCTGTTGTTCCACCTGGCTGACCGACTTCCCGCGCGTGTCCATCAAGACGGCCAAGAATCAAGGGCTGCCCCTGAACCCGACGGAGATTTCAGGTGTATGCGGCCGGCTGTTGTGTTGTCTCACCTACGAAAACGATCAATACACCGCCGCCCGCGGAGAATTGCCCAAGTTAGGCACCAAGATCACCTCCGTCCACGGTACCGGTGAAGTAACCCATCTTGACCTGCTGGCCGAGACGGCTACTATCTCCTGGGAGGACGGTGAGATCTTCGAGGTTTCAGGTGCAGCCTTCCGGGAACTGGCGGAACGCCAGCAACGGCACCCAAACAGGAGCTAACCTGAGACAAATACATCCCCTCAGCGGGGCTCGACGATCAGCTTGACGGCCGTGCGCTCTTGTCCCACGATATCGACATTGGTGAAGGACGGAATGCAGACAGCCTCGATGCCGTCTTCGGCCAGGTAGCCACAGGCAATAGCGACGGCTTTGATCGCCTGATTGACTGCTCCCGCGCCTATGGCCTGAACTTCTGCCCGGCGGGTTTCGCGCACCACACCGGCGATTGCGCCAGCCACGGCTGTCGTCCTGGACTTGCCCGATACCTTGATGACGTCGCTCATGTCGATGCCTCCTGTGGGGTGAATGGCGACCAGCATTTCGGGGCTGGCCTTTTTCTTTTTCTAAGGCGGCATGGCTTGAACGGGATGATGCTCAGGTTAGACATCCTGGATGTTCGCGAGGACAGTGCCGCGCATACAGTTACTTGGCGAAGCCGACAGCCCGCGTCTCTCGGATGACGGTGACCTTGATCTGGCCTGGGTACTCCAGAGATTCCTCAATACTCTTCGCGATGTCCCGGGAGAGCTGAATAGCCGCAAGGTCGTCGATCTCTTCTGGCTTGACGATGACCCGAACCTCACGTCCGGCCTGCAGCGCATAAGACTCCTGAACCCCTGTGAACGAGTTTGCCACGCTCTCCAGGGCCTTAATACGCTTGGTGTAGACCTCCAGGGTCTCGCGTC
>JBBITV010000066.1:0-12380 GCA_037440585.1 Chloroflexota bacterium | reverse complement strand
TCGACATTGTCATTGAATCTACCGGCGTCTTCACCGATGCTCCCAAAGCAGCGGCCCATTTCAAAGGTGGGGCCAAGAAGATCATCATTTCTGCCCCCGCCAAAGGTGAGGATCTCACCATCGTGCTTGGGGTGAACGAGGAGCAGTATCACCCGGCGAAACACAATATCATCTCAAACGCCTCATGCACGACCAACTGCCTGGCCCCCGCCGCCAAGGTGCTGCACGACCACTTCTCCATCACCCAGGGTCTGATGACCACCATCCACGCTTACACCAACGATCAGCGCATCCTGGACCTGGCTCACAAGGACCTGCGCCGTGCCCGCGCCGCTGGCCTGAACATCATCCCGACGACCACGGGCGCCGCCAAGGCGGTCGCTCTGGTCATCCCAGACCTCAAGGGAAAGTTCGATGGCTTTGCCTTGCGCGTGCCGACATCCACTGTGTCTATCGTGGACTTCGTGGCGAACGTCGAGAAGCCGGCGACGAAGGATGCCGTCAATGCCGCCTTCAAAGCCGCCGCCGAGGGTTCGCTGAAGGGCATCCTCGGCTACACGGAAGAGCCCCTGGTCTCTATCGACTTCAAGGGCGACCCGCGCTCGTCGATCATCGACGGTCCGTCCACCATGGTCATGGGCAACAATATGGTCAAAGTGGTTGCCTGGTATGACAACGAGTGGGGCTACTCCTGCCGCACCGCCGACCTGGTGAACTATATTGCACAGAAGGGCTTGTAGCTCACAATTTCTATACATAGCAAAACGGCGCTGGTTCCATCCGGAACCAGCGCCGTTTCTATTTGTCGCCACACACATTAATGCTTGAAGGTTGAAGGTTCAACCATCAACCCTGCAACCCTCAACTCACATGAGGTTTGATCCTCGAGAGCAGACGGTCTTTCGGCTGGTAGCCGACGATGCGCTCGACCTCTCTCCCACCCTTAAACAGCAACAGTGTTGGGATACCTTGAATGCCATACTCCATTGCGATACCCTGATTACTGTCTACGTCCAATTTCAGGACTTTCAATTTACCTTCGTACTCATTCGCGATCTGTTCCACAAATGGCGCGATCATTCGGCATGGACCGCACCACTCGGCCCAGAAATCGATCAGTACCGGCTGAGTAGATTTGAGTACGTCAGCCTCAAATGTGCTGTCCGTGACAGCGGCTGGTTTTGCCATGAGCGAGTCCTCCTGGTGGGAAAATGTAGCAAATGCAATGGACGTGTGCCAATTATACCCACGTGCCCGGTATTGGTCAATGTCAATGACCCAATCCCAAAACGGGGCTTTCCTGTTTTTGGACGCTGCAAACTCCGGGTTTCTTACCCGTGGGGGGTATTTTGCCAAGTTAAGGTGCTTTGTATCCGGCAAAGTCGGGTGGTATAATTGCCGTGACAATACGGTGGATCGACTGATTCTGGATTGGGAAATGGAGGATTTGCAGCCGTGAGGATTGCTATCGGCAGCGACGAAAAGACACACCTGACTGATTTTGTGATCCAAGAGCTAAAGCAGCGCGGGCATGAAGTTGAGACCTTTGGGCCATTAGCCGATCAGCCCCAGGACTGGCCAGACGTCAGCCGCGCGGTAGCCGAGCAAGTGGCCAGTGGCCAGGCCGACGAGGGGGTCGTCTGTTGCTGGACCGGCACCGGCGCCAGCATTGCCGCCAACAAGGTGCCAGGCATTCGCGCCGCCCTGTGCCACGACGCCGAGACCGCCCGCGGTGCGCGCATCTGGAACCGCGCCAATGTCCTCGCCTTGAGCCTGCGGGCGACCTCCGAGCCTATTGCCAGGGAGATCCTGGACGCCTGGTTTGGCACGCCATATGTGTCTGAGGCTGGAGGCAGTGAGACCACGCGGGAGTTTGTCGAGCGGACCCTGAAGCAACTGGATGAGCTGGAGCGGCGGTACATGTCGCCTGCCTGAGAGAGTAACTTGATAAGTTGATTTGTTCCAAAATGGTGACACCTTTCCTCAAATGGGCAGGTGGCAAAGCCCAACTCCTCCCCCAGTTCGAGCGCCTGTTTCCAGCGCAGTTTGAGAACTACGTAGAGCCCTTCGTCGGGAGCGTGGCAGTTTTCTTTCATCTCTATAGCACGGGCCGCCTGCGCGGTCATGTCTGCCTGAACGATCGGAATCCTGACCTCATCCTCTGCTATCAGGCCGTCCGCGACCACGTTGAGGAACTGATTGGCGAACTTGAGCGGCACGCTCGGGGAAGGCATAGCGCCAGTTACTTCTACGAAGTCCGGAGTTGGGATCGCGAGGTGGATTTCGCGCAGCGCTGGACACCGGTCCAACGCGCCGCCCGGATCATGTTTTTGAATCGCACCTGTTATAACGGTCTCTACCGGGTGAACAGCCAGGGCCACTTCAACGTGCCGTTTGGCCGCTACGCCAATCCGACCGTTTGCAACCCAGACAACTTGCGCCGTGCGAGCGCCAGCTTGCAAGGTGTCGACCTCAGGTCAGAGCCATTTGAACAATGCGCCGGGCGGGCCCAGGCGGGCGACTTCGTCTATTTCGACCCACCGTATCACCCTCTGAGCCAGACGGCATCCTTCACCGGCTACACGCAAGACAACTTCACGTTCGACGACCAACGCCACCTGGCCGCCGTCTTCCGTACCCTCGACGCGCGTGGCTGCAAGCTGATGTTGAGCAATTCCTGGACCGAGCCCATACTCGAGCTCTATCGCGGCTTTCATTGCGAAAAGGTCCTGGCGCGACGCGCGATCAATTCTAAGGCAGATCGACGGGGTGAGGTTGCTGAAGTGGTGGTACTGAATTACCAGGAGAATTGAAGGAATTCAGGGCAACTCAGGGAACTCAGGGCAACTGAGGACTATGGGTACCCCTCAGTTCCCTTAAGTTCCTCCGAGCCCCCCTCTTGGTCAGCCAGAGCGCCGATACGAGCCGGCCTAGCGTACGTGTACTCAACATCAGCCGGCAGATCTGCTCGTAGGAGTCATCGCCGGTAACCATGCTCCATAGAATGTGGCTGCAAGTCCGCTCCGCGCGGGGGAGCGTCTGCTCACCAATCAGGGCATTCATCCAGGCATGGCCCAGCCACCCATTGTCCTTCGTCCGCTCCCATAATCTGAACAGCATGTGACCGAAGCGATTGTCACGGTCCAGGGCGTGACACGCCGGCGCGAAATGCTCGCGCAGGCTGGCGGCCGAGACGCCGTGGTGCACAACCGCCGCAGCCGCAGCCCGTGCCGTGAGAAATGCCGATCCGATTCCATCCTTGTACAGGCGCGTAACGCAGGCGTCGCCGATGGCGACGAAGCGATCGGCATAGAAACCTTTCGCCATCGACACTGCGATGCGCGGTTTGCACCCGCATAACCGTTGCGGTCGTGCTGCCAGGAGGCGGGACACTTCTGGCGAGGCCAGAAAGCGGGCGATCCCGTCCGCAGGTAATTGCCCCAGCAGGCAAACGTTGAGGTAATCCCCTTTGGGTACCAGCCCGCCGAACAATAATCCTTCAAGCTGACGCGGCCCGAAAACGTGAATCGTGCTCCCATCCCGCGCCGCGTGCAGGTCACCGGCCGCCAGCAACTCGTCCTGGGTCATCGGGGTGGTCTGCGGCGGCACGTATGCAAGGCCGCGCTGGACAATGGTGCGCGTATTGACCCCTGTCGCCAGCACCACCAGGTCAAACGCCTCGCGGCGGCCCTCTGTTTTCAGTTGGGGTCGCGCCTGGTCCTCACAGTCAATTTCGCTCACCCGCTCGGCGACGACGCGGGCACCGCGGCGTTGCGCCTCGGACAGCAAGTAGCCGTCGAAGCTGACGGTGGGTGGGAGATGGCCACCACGCGGGCCGCCCCCCCGGAACACGCTGACAATGTCCCGGCTCGGGTCCGGCCGGTCGACCATTACATACGCATCCCCCAGGTGCAGAACATAAGCATGGATGTGGCCCAGCACAACCTCTGGAGGCAACGTGAGGCCGGTAACCGCCATATTGCGCAAGAGCCGCGACGAAAGGATGCCAGCGCACATGTTGCAGCCCGCCGCTCCCCGCGCTGCGAAGTCCCTGCGCTCGAAGATGGTTACGTCCAGGGCCAGTCCGGCCCGCTGCGCAAAATCCAGCGCGTGAATAGCAAAAAAGCTCCCGGCCGGTCCACCGCCAATGACGGCAATACGCGAATCGTTCGCGAGCTTATTGGCAAACTCCGCCTGGCGACCCACGTTACCTGCCCCTTCCCGGAACTCGGGCTTTGCCCCAATACGGTTCAGTTAAGGACAAAGGTACGATGCACTTCGGCTTGTGCAGACCGGATGCGGTCAAGAAAGCGCAGATTCAGGCAGAATCCAAGTGCGTCGCACCTTAATAGCAGTAGTGTAACACAAGCAATGGGGGATGTCTATCATGTGCCGTATGATTTCAGGATCAAAAAAACGCGATCTTGGGATCGTATAAATTGATGATGGATTGGGTCATCACAATACTGTAGGCGGGTTCTGTCAAAGTTGCTGCGTATCCCAGGCTGCCGCCTGCCCGCCAGGTACCGGCGCCAGCTCGAACGTTTTGGATGGCTAACTGCAACCTTCGCACTCCCCATACGTATATTTCCCTAGAGTGTTGGTAACTGCTCAGCCCCTGTCATTGCAAGGCGCGCTGTTTGCGCCGAAGCAATCTCTGTCCCCCACAGAGGAGATTGCTTCGCTTGGTAGAATCCGGCCTAACGGAGTCACATCTATGGTCGAAATCCTACGCAACATGTTCCGCCACAGAATCCGCACCGGCCTAACCATCTTCGGCATTGTGATTGGCATCTTTGCGCTGACGGTCATGGGCTCAATGTCAGAGTACTTCAACCAGCTCGTCGATAATGCTCTGAAGTACGCTGGCAGCACGATCGGTGTGCAGGCCAAAGGCGGCTTCGGGCTCAGCCCGCTCAACGAAAGCACCATCCGCCAAATTAAGCGCGTGCCCGGCGTCAAGGACGTGATTCCCAGCGTGGTCGATCCGCTGAACGAACTGGGTAGTGTCCAGATGGGAATGCCGGAAATGGTCGTCGGCGTCCCGCCCGAACAGTCGGAGCTGAGCTTCCAGCTTATGAAACTCGCCCGCGGCCGCTGGCTGGAGCGCGGGGACACCTACCAGGCTATCGTTGGCTGGACTGTCGCCAAGAAGAGAGGCCTGGATTTGGGACAGGAGATCGAATGGCGCGAGAAGAAATTCACCGTCGTGGGGATCCTGGCCGAAACCCATACCGCTCCCGACCAGTACGTGGTGATTCCTATAGACACGGCCTGGAAGGCAATGAAGCGGCCAGACCTGATCATGGGTCTTGATGTGGTGCCTGCCGACCCGGCGCAGATCGACGCGGTCGCCGAGGAGATCAAGAAGCGCGTCTCCGATGTGAACGTCCGCACGCCGAAGGAATCGATCGAACAGGCGCGCGCCGGATTGATTGTCTTCAACGTGATCATGCTCAGCGGGGCAATCCTGGCAGCGGTCGTAGGTGGGCTGTCTGTGGTCAATACGATGATCATGTCGGTCAACGAGCGCACCCGGGAGATTGGGGTCAAGAAAGCGGTTGGTGCCAGCGACTGGGATATTGTGGGCGAGTACATGACCGAGTCGGCGCTGATCGGGTTGTTGGGCGGATTAGCTGGCCTGGCCCTCGGCTCCATCATGGCGTCGATGCTGAACGCCAACGTAGCCGCTGCGCTGGGCGGGACGAACTTGTTCACTGTGACGCCGCGCCTAGTGGTGATTGCTTTGGCGTTTGCCGTTTTCCTGGGCGCCTTTGGCGGGTTGTACCCGGCGTGGAGCGCGTCACAGTTGGACCCGGTGAAGGCGTTACGAAGTGAATGAGAGCTTGTCTGAAAAGGTTCGTAGTGGGCGCATCAGCGCCTGGATAGCGCACTGAAGTGGGCACTACGAACATTAGCAGACAAGCTCTAAGGGGGGAACGATGTCTGCCACAGTGCGTTGGGGCCTGCTCGTCGGGCTGATTCTGGCGGTGATTGGGTTGGCGAGGTAGTGTACCCGATGCCGAGCCCCCAGATGCCGGGCGCCACAGGTTTGATGGGTAACCTGATCGGGTTGGCGGTCGGCCTGGTGATTGCAGCGGCGGCCTCAGGGGTGGGCGCGTGGTGGGCGACACGGAATCTGACAACAGCGGATTAGGGAAAGGAACGGATTTTTCAACAAGGTGTCCGTCTCTACCTTAATCCGTTCCTTCCTCAAATTCGTTGTAGTGTTCGCCAGGAGGCACACATGTTGAACCGCTGGACTCTCGCTATCTCCGGTCTCGTCCTGGTGGTGATCGTCCTCATCGTCGCCATCAGTCGCACCCAGTCAGCAACCGGTGGGCTGGCGCCGACGCCCACACCCGCCAAAGCCAAACTCGAAACGCCGGCGACGACGGCCGAGGGTGTGATCGTCCCGGTCCGGCGCGCCCAACTGGCGTTCCAGACGGGCGGCACCGTGGCGAAAGTGGCCGTCAAGGCCGGCGACATCGTCGAGACCGGCCAGGTCCTGATTGAGCTCGAGGCGAGCGAACTCCAACTGGCGGTGACGGCCGCCGAGGACACCCTGGCGCTCCAGCAAGCCATGCTCACCCAGGCCAAAGCCGCCGCCCGACCTGAAGACGTCGCCCTCGCCGAGGCCGGGGTGGCCGCTGCCCAGGCTGGCGTCAAGAGCGCCCAGAGCGCCGTCGCCCAGGCTCAGGCCAACCTGGCGAAACTGGAGCGCGGCCCAACAGAGCGCGATATGCAGATCGCCCAGCAACAGGTCGACCAGGCCAAGAATAACCTCTGGTCCGCCCAGACCGACCGGGACGGTATGGCCCACGATTTTGAGCTGGGTCTCGTAAAACAATACCAGCTCGATGCCGCCAACGCCCATGTCGCGGCAATGGAAACCGCCCTGACAGTTGCCCGGCTGCAATTTGAAAAGGCGAAGGACGGCGCGCAACCTGAGGAGCTGGCGGCGGCTCGCGCCCAGGTCGGCCAGGCGGCGGGGCAGCTCGACGCGGCCAGGGCGCAGGTCGCCGAGGCCCAGGCGCGCCTGGTGAAAGCCAAGGCGGGCGCGCGGGCCGAAGACCTGGCCGTCAGCGAGGCCCAGGTCCGGCAGGCGCAGACTGGCCTGGAGCAGGCCAAAATGCACCTGTCCCACGCCCGGCTCAAGGCGCCCTTCGCTGGAACCGTCGTCGCCGTGGCCGCGCGTGAGGGCGAGCTCGTCAACCTTGGCGCGCCGGTCCTGACCCTGGCTGACCTGTCGGAATTGCGCGTCGAGACGACCGATCTGGACGAGGCCGGCGCGGCCACCGTCCGCCCCGGCCAGGCAGTCAAGATCACGGTCAACGCCTTCGATGACAAGATTCTCACCGGCAAAGTCGTCGCCATCGCCCCGCAAGGAATCGTCACCCCGACCGGCGACACGGTCTACACGGTCACCATCGACCTGGATCGGCAGGATCCGGAGTTGCGATGGGGGATGACGACGAAGGTGGAGTTCAAATAGTGTCAAACGTCAAACGTCAAAGGTGAGAATCGTTCACCTTTGACGTTTGACGCAAGAGGAATTGCGATGCCCATCGTAGAAACCCATCACCTGACCAAAGTCTACCGCATGGGGCGGAGCGAGGTTCACGCGCTGCGCGGGGTCTATCTGACCATCGAGGGTGGGGATTTCATCGCGATCATGGGGCGCTCGGGCAGCGGGAAGTCGACGCTACTGAACATGCTGGGCTGCCTGGACACCCCCACGTCGGGCACGGTGATCATCGACGGGCTGGACGTGGGCAAGGTGCCGAAGCGCAAGTTGCACACCGTGCGCCGGTCGAAGCTGGGCTTTGTTTTCCAACAGTTCAACCTGTTGCCGACTCTGACGGCCCTGGAGAACGTGATGCTGCCGCTGCGCTACGCCGGGGTACCGGGCGGCGAGCGACACAAGCGCGCCCGAGAGGCCCTGGAACGCGTCGGCCTGGGCGAGCGGCTCAATCACCGGCCGACGGAGCTTTCAGGTGGAGAGCTGCAGCGGGTGGCCCTGGCGCGGGCCATTGTCAACCAGCCCGCCCTGGTCCTGGCCGACGAGCCAACGGGCGAATTGGACACCCACACCTCGGCTGAGATCGTTGCCCTGCTGCGTGAATTGAACCGTGACCAGGGGCTAACTTTCCTGATCGTCACCCACGACCCGGCGGTCGCCAGGGCTACGGACCGGGTACTGCGGATGCAGGATGGGAAGATCGTGGGAGAGGAGAGGAACAACCACAACTGAATACTGGATCGTAGATCCCCGCGACAGGACTATTGAGATCTATATTCTGGAGCAGGGTGCCTACCTGTTGACTGGTCAGTATGGTCAAGGGGAAGTGGCTCGATCTCAGGTGGTGCAGGGTTTTGAAATCCCAGTAGACCAGGTCTTCCTCGAAGCTGGCATACCTACAGCTTCGTAATCAGCACCTTCTCTATCTTCGGCCCCTTCATCGCCGTCACCGTCAATAGCAGATTGCTGTATTTGATGTGCTCGCCTTCCTTGGGGATGCGCCGCAGGTTGTGCAGGATGAATCCCGCGACGGTCTCGTAGTCGTCGGCCTCGGGCAGATTCAGGTGTAGCTCTTCGTTGATCTCGTCGACGCGCTGGCTGGCGTCGACCTGCACCGTGCGCTCGTCGATCGTTTCGATAGGCGGCGGCTCGGCCGCCAGTTCGTCGCTCAGGCGCCCTACGATTTCCTCGACCAACTCCTCGGCCGTGACGATCCCGGCCGTGCCCCCGAACTCGTCGATCACCACCGCCATCTGTCGCTGCTGGCGGCGCAGTTCTGTCAGCAGGTCGCCGATGGGCTTGCTCTCCGGGACGAAGTAGGCCGGGCGGATAAGGTCGTAAAGGGGTCGGTTGACGCATTGCAGGTCTTCCGCCAGGCAGCGCAGGACCTCTTTGATGGACACCACACCGACGATGTTGTCCAGGTTCTCCTCGTAGACCGGGAACCGGGCGTGGGGATGGTTCTGGAACTCACGGAGGAGATCGGCCAGGGTCGCCGTGGCTTCCAGGCCGACGATGTCAGTGCGCGGGATCATCACCTCGTGGACCTGCCGATCACCAAATTCAAAGGCTTTGTGCAAAAGCTCCCTCTCCTTTGATTCCAGCACCCCACCGCGCTCACTGTCGGCGATGAGCATCTTGAGCTCTTCGACGGAGTGGACGCGTTGGTGGCCACTGGGAGCCTGCAGGCCAATTAAACGCAGGATACCGTTGCCTGTGCCATTCAACAGCCAGATCAGCGGACGGAAGAGGTTCTCTGTCAGAAGCGTTGGACGGGCGACGATGAAGGCGGTCTCCTCCGGATACTGCAGGGCGATGGATTTGGGCGCAAGTTCACCCAGCACGACGTGCAGGGAGGTAATGATAAAGAAAGCGATGCCTACCGCCAAGCCATGGCTGGCCACGCTGGCCCACTGACCGGGCAACCGGTTGAGCAATGGCTCAATCAGACGTGCCAGTGCTGGCTCGCCAATCCATCCCAGGCCCAGGCTGGCGATAGTGATGCCCAGTTGTGTGGCCGCAATAAAGCGGTCCGGGTCGTCAATGGCGTGGCGGACGATCCTGGCAGCCTGGTGGCCCTGAGCCACCAGTTCATCCACCCGAGTGCGCCGCACGCTCACCAGGGAGAACTCGGCAGCCACAAAGAAGCCATTAGCCAGCACCAGGGCAGCCACGGCCAACAGTTTGATCAATTCCAGTGCTAATCCTTCAACCATCAGACCTCCATAGGATACGTGAGTAGTTGCTTCACCGCCACATATCACTTCACCCTCGATTATAGCATGTCTCAACTTCTTGCGCAATCGATTTAGTTATGATATACTCGTGCCATGACGACTGCCCGAGCGCCCGGCAAGATCATTCTCTTTGGCGAGCACGCTGTCGTCTACGGCCGGCCGGCTATCGCTGTGCCTGTCACCCAGGTGTACGCCGAGGCATCCATCGACGAACGACCTGGCCCGCTAATGATCCATGCACCGGACCTGGGGCGGTCTTATGCCGTGGCCGATGCGCCGGATGACGACCCGCTGGCTTTCACCGTGCGCAATACCCTGGCCGATCTCGGGGTAGACGGCGGCGATGGGCTCCACATCACCATCCAATCAACTATTCCCATCGCCTGCGGCCTGGGCAGCGGAGCGGCGGTTGCCACGGCCATTGTGCGGGCGCTGGCGCGCCACTTCAGACAAATCCTGTCGCCAGCCGAGGTCTCCGCCCTGGTGTACCAGACGGAGGTCTTGCTCCACGGCACGCCGAGCGGGATCGACAACACGGTGATCGCCTACGAGCAGCCGGTGTATTTCGTGCGCGGGCAGCCAGTGGAATACTTCGCCGTCGGCGCGCCTCTGCATCTGGTGATCGGCGATACTGGCGTGCCGAGTCCCACCAGGATCACCGTGGGCGATGTCCGCCGGGCGTGGGAAGCGGATCGGGTGACCTATGAAGCCCGCTTCGATGCTATCGGACGGCTGGTGCGCCAGGCACGCGATGCTATTGCCGAGGGGCGCGTGGCGACAGTCGGTACGTTGATGGATGCCAATCATGCCTGGCTGCACACGATGGAATTGTCGTCACCCGAACTGAACCGATTGATTGAGGCCGCCTGGGAAGCGGGGGCACTGGGCGCCAAGCTTTCGGGCGGCGGGCGGGGCGGCAACATGATTGCCCTCGTCACGCCGGATACGGAGGAGGAGGTCGTCCAGGCCCTCCGCCAGGCGGGTGCTGCCCGCGTGATAACAACAGTGGTGGTTTGACAACACTTTGCAGACAAGCTCCTGATGTTTGACCGAGGTCGCCCCCTGAATCTTGCCCATCGTGGCGCACGCGACGTTGCACCGGAGAATACCCTGGCCGCCTTCCGCGCCGCCCTGGATACCCCTGGCTGCGACGGCGTCGAGCTCGACGTCATGCTCTCCGCCGATGGTAAGGTCGTCGTCATCCATGATTTCACCCTTGACAAGACGACCAATGGGATCGGGCTGGTCGGCTCCAGGACACTGGCGGAGTTGAAGCAGTTGGATGCCGGGTCGTGGAGGGACCCGCGTTTCACTGGGGAGCGCATCCCAACGCTCCAAGAAGTGCTGGACCTATGCACGGCACGGATTCCGATGGATTCCACAGGTGCGCCGGCGAAATCCGTGCAATCCGTGGGAATCCGTATTATGTCGCCGGTGATTAACATCGAGCTCAAGAGCCGCTCGCTGTTTAGCACAGGCCTGGAAGCGCGCGTTGTCGAGCTCGTCGAGCGCAATCACCTGGAACAGCACGTGATGCTATCGTCGTTCGACCCGCTGGCGATCTGGCGCGTGAAGCGCCTGAATCCGAGCCTGGTCACCGGACTGCTCCATGCCGCCAACCTGACTATTCTTCGTGCAGCGGCCTGGTTGCGCCCCCTGGTTCGGCCAGATGCCTTGCACCCCGTGCATACCCTGGTTACCCCGAGGTACATGCGCTGGGCAAAGGCGCGCAGCTACCCGGTCGTCGTCTGGACCGTCAACGATCCGGGCGAGATGCGGCGCCTGGCTGACCTCGGCGTAGACGCCATCATCACCGACCGGCCGGACCTCCTGGCCGAAGTATTGAGATTTGGTCATTCAACAGAGGAATCCTATGTTACAAGCTGCGTTTCACGTTTCACGTTTCACGTTTCACGTTTTTCGTTTTACCTTGCTCTTCGTGCTCCTTGCGGTCCTTATCGCCGGATGTGGCCCGCAGGTGGTCGATGAAGGGGGGACCGCCGGAATGGCGGCGCAACCCGGCCAGGCCCGCACGCCGGGTTTCCTTCCCACTGAGCCCCCGCCTCCCCCTGTTGACAGGCTCCAACTCTCACTTGACATCGTGGAACCCGCCTGGCTCCGGGTGACAGTCGATGGCCAGAAGGTATTTGAGGGCCTGGCAGAGGGAGGGACGGCACGAACGTATGAGGCCCGGCAGAGCATTCACGTGCGAACGTCCAATGCCGGGGCCATCCAGATGAGCTTGAATGGCGAACCTTTTGAGCGTCTCGGCCGATTTGGCAAGACAGTGGAAACGGAGTGGGTGCTCAAAGACGGCAGGGTGAGAATTATAACCAATGACAAATGACCAAATCCTCTCTTCCTCCCTGCTAACGGGGGGAGCGCGGGGGTGGTCATTGGCCATTGGCCATTGGTCATTGATATGGTTTTTCTAAAATTGGGCGGGTCGCTTATCACTGTCAAGACGCAGGAGATGGCGGCGCGTGAGGAGGTCATCCGCCGGGCGGCGCAAGAAGTGCAGGCTGCGCGCCGTCTGCATCCTGATCTGCGCCTGGTGCTCGGGCATGGCAGCGGCTCATTCGGACACTATGTCGCGCAGCGGTTCAGCCTCCTGGAAGGGC
>JBBITV010000065.1:10471-12440 GCA_037440585.1 Chloroflexota bacterium | reverse complement strand
GGCTCCGGCCTGGCGGAACTGGCGGATCGCGTCTCCGATCCGGTGCGCATGGCCTATCCGCACATCCCGCACTTTGCCCCGGCCACCGTCGAGGGCCATCCGGGCGAGCTGGTGATCGGGGAGTTGGCGAGTAAAACCGTCGCCGTCCTGAGCGGCCGCGCGCACTTTTACGAAGGCTATCCGATGCAGCAGGTGACTTTCCCGGTGCGCGTCCTGCGTGTTCTGGGGGTCGAGACGCTCATCGTGACCAACGCCGCCGGCGGGCTCAATCCCGCGTTTCGGGCGGGTGACCTGATGTTGATCGCCGACCATATCAATTTCGTCGGCATGGCCGGGTTCAGCCCGCTGCGCGGCCCCAACGATCCGGCCATCGGCCCGCGCTTCCCTCTCATGGATAACGCCTACGACCCGGCCTTACGCCAGCTCGCGCGCACCATCGCCCAGAGGCTCGGCATTGGGCTGCAAGAAGGCGTCTACATTATGCTCGCCGGTCCCAGCTTTGAGAGCCCGGCCGAGGTGCGTTTTCTCCGGGTCCTGGGCGCCGATGCTGTCGGCATGTCGACGGTGCCGGAGGTCATCGTCGCCCGGCACGGCGGAATGCGCGTGTTGGGGATCTCCGTAATTAGCAATGTCCTCACCGGCACCCCCGTGCACATGCCCGGTGTTACTCAACTACACGACGAAGTGCTGGCGGCGGGGCAGGCGGCTATTCCGCGGCTGGCGGAATTGATTGCAGGCGTGATACGTGAAATGTGATGCAAATGTACCTTAATCTTTCTTCGCTCTGAACGCGGGCGCGTAACTTGTCCCCAGCCCGAGGCCAGCCAGACACAGCCCTGCTCCAATCAGCAGCCACCGCACGTCGACGACGTCGGAGATTCCGGCGAGGGCCGCCCCGACCAACTGCGCCCCGTAGGTGGCCGTGCTGAGGACTGCAAACACCCGTCCCCGCACCTCGCGTGGCGCCGATTCATGGATGATCGTCCGCAGAGCCAGGATCACCGCCATATTCGCCAGCCCTACCAGAAATAGAGCCGCCAGCGCGAGCCCCAGATTGGGGCTGAGACCCGTCGCCACCATCAACGCCCCGATTGCCGCAGCGCCCAAAGTAAGAAGTTGGCCGCGCGGGAGTTGCGCGCCGTAGCGCCCAAGTAACACCCCGCCTATAACCAGCCCCAGCGCCTGGCTGGCTTCCATCAAGCTGTAACCAAAGGACGTGCTGGCCAGCGTGCGTAGCGCAAATACGACCAGCCCCGCATTCATGGCTCCCACCGCAATCGGCGCCAGGGCTGACAAGATAATCGTCCCACGGAGCAATGGATGGCCCCGAATCACTTGCAGCCCCGCGCCGAGTTCCTGGACGACCACCTGAATCGCCAGGGGCCTGCTGGCCCGGGGTTGCGTCGATAGGATCATCCAGCTTACTAAGCTGGCCGACACCAGGAAGCTTGCCGCGTCGATGTGGAACGCCAGCGGTGCTCCAAAAGTGGCGACGGCCAGCCCGGCAGCAGCGAACCCCAGGAGTTGCGCCAGCGTCATCGTGGTCTGGTCAATCGAGTTGGCCGTCATCAGCCGGCCCTGGGGGACGATGTCTGGGATCAAGCATAGCTTGGCGGGATGGTGGAGTCGGCCAAACGTGGCCGCCAACGCGGATAATAGATAAATCCAGCCGAGGTTCTGGGGTCCCAGGATTGGAATACTCGCCACAATCACCACCCGTGCCAGGTCGGCGACGATCATGGTCCGGCGCCGGTCCCAGCGATCCACCAGCGGCCCGGCGATGGGTCCAAAGAGCAGTGAGGGCAGCGCCGTGCTGACAAACAGCAGCCCGACCTGCATCGCTGACCCGCTGAGCTGATACACATAGACGGCCAGCGCCACCAGGGTAAACTGGTCGCCCAGAGTTGACAGGAATTGGGCGAGCCAGAGCAGAAAGAAGTTGCGCTGGAGAAATGTATCTATCAGGATG
>JBBITV010000065.1:0-10461 GCA_037440585.1 Chloroflexota bacterium | reverse complement strand
GCCGGAGGTTGGGGATCGTCGTGGTGACCATGTCAGGCTCCTCGTGCAGGTCTTGGCTTCACCCCCCGGCCCCCTCTCCTGACGGCAGACCCTTCGCTCCGCTCAGGGCCGCCGTCAGGAGAGGGGGAGTCACTTGACGAACTCCCCCTCGTGAAGCATGCAGTTCTGCTTCAGGAGAGGGGGCCGGGGGGTGAGGCCCTCCGAGTTCCAACTCTCGTCTCACTCCACTTTGGAGAGCCGCCAGAGCATCAGGCTCATGCGCGAGTTCCACTGGACGTCGGTCTGGGCCTTGGAATTCCATTGGACCTCGGGGCGGGTGCGGGAGTTCCACTGGACATCCCCCAGGTTGTTGCTGGCCGCGGCCGGGCTGGCAAAAGTGGCCGCCAGCAGGAGTACCAGTGCTACGACGACGATAATACGGGTTTTCATTGTTCTTTCCCTCCTGAAGGATTTTTCTGGGCTCTTGTGGCCCCTGGATACAGGTTGCCTGTGTTGTTCCTGTACCCTGTCCTTTTTCCTGGCCCCACTCTACCACGTCCAGATCGATCTCGCAATATCAAAAGTCTCACAAAAGTCTACAGGTTGTTGCAATTTAGCCCTGGATGCGGTATAATAAGTGCCATAGGGCCGCCTGAATCGCGTCGTGGCCACCAGGCCCGACTAGCGAGTCGCGGAGGAACGAACTTGCTGCTGGTACGCGACATCAGGCGCCTTTTGGCTCACCTTCACGATTATGGTTACTTGCAGAAGGATCGCCTCGCGGCGGACGTTCTGCGGCCCTGGTTGCGCTCCTCTGCGCCCCCAACCGGGGTTGAGCTCCACGAAGCGCTGCTCCACGCCCTCGAAGAACTGCGTCCCCTCCCTTCGATCGCTGAGACCGACAAAGCCTGGCGTCCCTATCACATCTTGCGCCTGACCTACGTCGAGCGACTCACGCCCAATCAGGTGCTTGAGCGCATAGGGATCAGCCGCGCCCTATACTTTCGCGAGCAGAACCGGGCGCTGCATCAACTCATGTCCCTCTTTGAGCAGCGCAGCCGCGAAACACAAACGGCTGCAGCCGAGAGCGAAGCGATTCCTCGGCTGGAGCATTTCATTGGCCGGGAGGCGACCCTGGCCTATTTCAGGCAACGCCTCCAGACCGATCACATGGCCATCATCTGCGGTATGGCGGGCGTGGGGAAGACGGCACTGGCGGCGGAGCTGGCCAGCGAGCGCCAAAAGGGCGGCCCGGTGCTTTGGATGAGTTTCCGGCGTGGGCGCAATACCTCTCTTGAGGCGGCCCTGGAAGCGCTTGGCCTGGCCATGGCGGCCCAGGGCCGTTCCGACTTCTGGCGCTTCCATCAATCTAAGCAGCGCACTGATAAGCCACCGTCTCAGACAGTGCAGATTCGCTACTTGATCAGCCTCCTGGAGCAGGCGGGTTACACGGTGTGCCTGGACGACGCACACTGGGCCGCCAGCGACCCCGGTCTTCAAGACTTGTTGATGGCCTTGCGCCAGAGCGCCGCGCTTGGCAAGCTCTGGTTGATTGTGACCGCCCGTGAAACCCCGGCTTTCGCCAGCGGGCTATCGTACGCACCCCTGGCGGGGTTGAGTTTGGCGGATACGCAGCAATTGCTGGCCCGGGCAGGCCTGGGCTGGATCTGGGATCCCCTGGTAGACCGGCTCCACCAGCGCACCGAGGGCCATCCAGCGCTGCTCAACCTGTTCATCGCCTGGGTGCGCAACCAGGGGCTGACGGCCGCGGCGGGCGCAGAAGGCGCGGCTCGGGTGCGACGCTTCATCGAGACCATGGAACAGGCGCCCGACGTGCGCCATTACCTGCTGCGGGACGTCTACGACAGCCTGAGCCCGGTCGAGCAACACTTCGTCCACTTCGTGTCGGCGGTGCGCATCCCCTTCGACGAGAACGCGCCTGGTCTCGCCGCCATCCTGGCCGATGAAGGGCTCTCCGACGTCGTGGCCATCCTCGACAGCCTGGTGGATAAGCACCTGGCCACGCGCCTCGAGGGCGAAAATCGGATTGCCTTTCACGGCCTGATCAGGGATTATTTCTACTCACGCTTCAAGGGGCGCATAGAAGATCAAATGCGGCTGCACCGCCGCCTGGGAGACTACTACGCCCGCGAAGGGGGCGATTACCTGGAGGCGGCCTACCACTTCTGCCAGGCGCAACGCTATGATCGTGCGACCGATCTATTGGTGAGCAACGTCGAAATGCTTCATAATCGTGGCCAGTCGCGGCAGGCATTGGAGCAAATCGAATCCATCACGTCCAACCAGGTCGACCCACGCAGATGGCAAGCGCTCTGCCGGACACGTGCCGATCTCTACCTGAGTCTAGGCGAGTATGAGCTGGCCCTGGCGCAATTCCGTGAGGTGCTGGAAGCCGGCGAAGGGACGTGGGGCCCGGACGAACGCGTCGATCTTTTGCGCAAGATGGGGCGCGCCTGCGAGCGCCGGGGTGAAACAGACCAGGCGTTAGCCTATCTCCACGCTGGCCATGAGGCCCTGGTTGCAGCGAACGGCGGCGGACAGTCATTGGTGGCGGTACGGCTATATGGTCTCCTGGGCTGGATCTATATCCGGTTGAAAGGTGACTACGAGACCGGGCGGCATTATTCAGAGCAGGCCCTGTCCATCATTGACGAGCGGTTGAAATCCTCTCCCGGCGTTGATGAGCGCGCCCAATTGCGGAAAGAACAAGCCTGGATTTACAACAGTCTGGGGGTGATGGCCGCGCAACAGAGCCACTTCCGCCAGGCGTTGGATTACTTCTCGCGCAGCCTGGCGATCCGCGAGTCGCTCCAGGATACCTACGGTGTGGCAATTTGCCATAGCAACCTGGGTGGGTTATACGTGTACATCGGCGACCCAGTGCGCGCTATCGAGCACTCCAGACGGTGCCTGGAAATCGCCGAGGCGATGGGGGACCTGGAAGCGGTGCAACGTGTGCTTAGCAATCTGGGTGAAGGCTACGTCCTGCATGGCGAGTTCGACCTGGCGCGCCAGTGCGCCGTGCGCTGCCTGGACCTGGCCGCCCAGAGCAGCAACGACCACAATATCGCGGCCGCCAACGACACCCTGGGCTGGGCTTACTACCACATGGGTGACTACAGCCAGGCTGAAGCCTGTTACTGCACCGCCCTCGAGATCCGCCGCGATCACACCGGCGAGATCGACGGCATCGCCCTGGCCCACACGCGGCTTGGGCAACTCTATCTGGACTGGGGCCGGGTCGATCAGGCGATGGACCATCTGCGAGAAGCACTCCGTATCTTTGGCGATACGGGCTCACAGTGGCTGTTACCCGAAGTCTATTGCGCCCTGGCCGGGGTGCAACAGGCGCGGGGCGAAACCAGTCTGGCCCTGGCGTCGGCCCAGCGCGCCCTGGCACTGGCTGAAGCTGCCGGCCACCGCGTTTACCAGGCCAGGGCCTACTGCGTCTTAGGAGAGATTTTCGGCCACAGCGATCCTGTTCGCGCCGCCGAGTACTTCGAGCGGAGCATTGCACTTCTCATCCAATCAGACCATCCCTTGGAGCTGGCTCGGACCCGGCGCAATTTTGCCGAGTTCCTGCGAATGCAAAACGCTCATGAGCCAGCCTTCTTCCCGTGAATTCAGACGCCTCCTGAACCATCTCTTCGACTACGACTATCTCGCCAAACAAACCTGGGTCGTCGACCTGGTCCGACCGTGGCTGGCCACTGGTGGTACGCCCACCGGCCTGGACATCCACGATGCACTGGTCCAGGCTATGGAGGAAGTGCGGACAGGCGGCCATGCACTCGGGATGGACAAGGACCAGCGCGCTTACCTCATCTTGCACGATACCTATGTCCAGAAGCTGCCCCTGGCGCAAATCCTCAAGCGTATTGGAATCAGCCGCGCCGCGTACTTCCGCGAAAAGAATCGCGCCCTGGCCCACCTGGAGGCGGTCCTGCGCCACCGCTCCCGCGAAATGCACCTCGCCCTGAAAGAAAGTGAATTTATCCCGCGACTCCAGGGGTTCGTTGGACGCCAGGCGGACCTGGCATATTTCCGGCAGCGGTTGCGTAAAGACCGGATCGCCCTGATTTGTGGCATGGCCGGGGTGGGCAAAACCGCCCTGGCGGCGGAACTGGCCTCTGAATGCCTGCGATCCAGCCGGGTGCTCTGGTACAGCTTCCGCCACGGCCGCAACACGTCTCTTCAGGCGACGCTTGAGGGTCTGGCGCTGGCCCTGGCGGCCCAGGGCCAGCCGGATTTCTGGCGCTTCCTCCAGGCCGGCCAGCGAGCCGATCCGCCGCCCCCTGCGGCGCAGATGCGTTTTCTCGTGAACCTCCTGGAACGCCGGCCGCATACTTTGTGCCTGGACGATGTACACGCGGTGGCGGACGTGCCCGAGCTCGATCGCCTGCTGCTGGCCCTGCGCGAGAGCGCCGGACGCGGCAAGCTTGCCTTGATCCTGACCAGTCGCCACACCCTTTCCTTCGACAGTAGTTTGTCGTTCGCGCCGCTGGATGGACTGACTCTGCCTGAGGTGCAGCAAATGCTGCAAGCGGCCGGCCTGGGCTGGCTTTGGGACCCCCTCGTAGACCGGCTCTACCAGCGCACGCAGGGGCATCCCCTGCTGGTGAACCTGTTTATCACGTGGATACACAACCAGGGTCTGGGCCCTCCGCAAAGAGTGGAAACCAGCTTGCCTGGCAAACCGGTGTTTCTGGGGAGTACCGCGTCAGAATCTTACGAGCGCGTGCGGCGCTTTATTGACACCCTCGAGCGCGCCCCAGACGTGCGGCACTATTTGCTGCGCGATGTCTACGAAACCTTGAGCCCGGTCGAACAGCACTTCGCCCACGTCGTTTCGGCGATCCGGCTGCCCTTTGACGCGGCAGCGCCCGGCCTGCTGGCCATCCTGGCCGAAGAGGGCCTTCACGACGTGACAGGCATCCTGAACGGTCTGATCAACAAACACCTGGCGACTCGCAATGTAGGACAAAATGCCGTCCTGTCCTTCCACGCCCTAGTACGCGATTACTTTTACAGCCGCTTCAAGGGCCGGGCGGCGGAGTGTGCCCGGGTGAACCGTCGCCTGGGCGCGTATTATGAGCATGAAGCAGACGATGCGCTAGAAGCGGCCTATCACTATGCCCAGGCGGGTGACTATGGGCGAGCCGTCGATCTCCTGGCCGCCCGGGTTGACAAATTACACAATCGCGGCCAGGCTCGATTAGCGCTTGACCAACTCGAGGCTTTTCCGCTGTCCCGACTTGAGTCATGTCAGCGGCTAAAAGTGAACGTCACCCGCGGGGACCTGTGCATGTGCATTGGCGATTTTGGCCCAGCCCTGGACCACTTCCGGCAGGCATTAGACGATGTCGTGGCAGCCTGGTTGCCGGCTGAGCGGGCCGATCTCTTGCGGAAGATGGGGCGGTGCTGTGAGCGCCGGGGCGAAACGGACCAGGCGCTGGTCTATCTTCACGCCGGTGAGCAGGCCTTGGCCGAAGCGGGCGACCAGGCCGGGTGGCTGGAGGCTGTCCGGCTGTATGGTCTTTTGGGTTGGGTTTACATCCGCCTGAAGGGTGACGTCGAGACTGGGCGGACCTATGCCGAGCGGGCGTTAGTGATCGTCAAAGACCGGCTGCAAGGCTCCCTTGGAGCCGATGAGCGCGCCCAGTTCCACCTGGAACAGGCCTGGATTCACAAGTGTCTGGGGGTCTTGGCCGCGCGACAGAGTAAATTCCAGGAGGCGCTTGAGCACTTCTCGCGCAACCTGGAGATTTGCGAAGCCCTCCAGGATACCCTTGGAATCGCCGTTGCCCATAGCAACCTGGGTGGTCTGTACGTGTACTGCGGCCTCCCTGCCCGGGCCATCGAGCACTCCCGGCGCTGTCTGGACATGGTTGAGAAGATGGGCGACGTCGAGGCTGTGCAGCGCGTGTTGAACAATCTCGGCGAGGCCTACGTTCAACATGGTGACTTCGACCAGGCGCGGGAGTGCGCTGAGCGCTGCCTGGATCTGGCTGTCCAAAGCGGCAATGACGACAATCGGGCGGCCGCCAACGACACCCTGGGCTGGGCTTATCACCACCTGGGTGAATACAGCCACGCCGAAGCGTGTTATCGTATCGCCCTCGATATCCGGCGCAAGCAAATCGGGGAGATTGATCGCATAGCCCTGATCCACGCCCGGCTCGGCCACCTCTACCTGGCCTGGGACCGGGTCGAGCCAGCGGAAAGTCATCTGCGCGAGGCGTTGCGCATCTTTGGCGAGACGGGTACCCCCTGGATGCTACCGGAGGTCTATCGTGCCCTGGCCGAAGCACAGCTTGCCCGAGGCGAAGACGACGCTGCGCGCGAGTCGGCGACCCGGGCCCTGGAACTGGCCCAGGCGGCCGGGCACACCGTGTACGAGGGTGCGGCCTGGCGCGTGTTAGGCGACATCGCTGCGCGCAGCGATCCGGCCCAGGCGGCCGCCTGTTTCGAGCGCTGTCTGGCGCTCCTCGCGGGTGCGGATTGTCTCTTCGAGCTGACCCTGGCTTGGCGGAGCCAGGGCTTATGCCTGTTGAAATATGGAGACAAACAACGTGGGCGGGAGCTGCTAGCCAAGGTGCGCGACGTTTTCACTGCTCTGGGTGCGCAAGGGGAGCTGGCCCGGACCCGCCGTTTGTGGCATGAGGCGCAGGCGGCGGTGGCGAGTATGCCGGCAGGTGAAAGACTACGCGAAGACGAGCAAACGGGAGGCCAAATGGCCCCGGCCTCCCGTGCCTAGCCCAAGAATTCAAACATTTCATACCCCGTTTGTAACTGCCCAGCGAAGCTCAGCCTCAAACCGACAAGTAATGGGACGCAGATACACGCAGATTTTCGCAGATAAAACCAAAAAAATCAGCGTTCATCTGCGTTCGCCTGTCACCTCAGAGATGTTGTTCGTTTCACCACACACACGACACTGCCGGTCCCGCTCGATCTTGAACACGTTGAACTCCATCAGCCCACCGTCAAAGAACAGGAAACGCCCCGCCAACAGTTCACCCAATCCAACCAGCAGCTTGACCGTCTCCATCGCCTGCAAACAGGCGATCACGCCAGGGGTCGCCCCGAGGACCGGGAACGGCTTGACCTCGACCGGTGCGGCAGGGTAGATACAGGACAGACACGGCGTCTTGCCAGGCAGGATGGTGGTCAGGCAGCCGTCCAGGCCGTAGATACTGCCGTGGATGAAAGGCACTTTGGCCCGCACGCAGGCCGCGTTCAGCAGGAAGCGCGTCGGGAAGTTGTCCATGCAGTCGACCACCACGTCCTTGCCGCGGACCAGCTCGTCCACGTTGTCCGCCGTGATTTCGCCGGCAACGGGGATCACCTCGACGTCGGAGTTGAGGGCGGAGAGCTTCTTGAAGGCCGAAAACACCTTGTACTCGCCGATGTTCCCCTCCCAGTGCAGGATCTGCCGGTTCAGGTTGCTCAACTCTAGCCGGTCCTGGTCGACAATGGTCAACCGGCCAACGCCCGCAGCCGCCAGGTAGATAGCGGCGGGACATCCCAGCCCACCGGCACCGGCGACGAGAACGCGGGCCTGCTTGAGTTTCTCCTGGCCTTCTTCCCCGAAATCGGGAAGCAGCATCTGGCGGTGGTAGCGCGTTGCCTCGCGGTCGGTGAGCATGAGAAACCTCCTGGATGAAAAATGATGCGTGAAGAGGTACACAGGTAGACAGGTACCCAGGTACCCAGGGAATCAGGGAACCGAGCTCCTTGTGTACTTGTGTACTTGTGTACCTGTGTACCCTACCCGTCAGCCCCCCGAGATTACCGCAACCAGCTTCACCTCATCCTCGTCCTTCAAGATCGTGTCGTCCGTCACCAGTTGCCCGTTGCGGACGACCAAGACCTCTTCTGGATTCAATCCCACCTTCTTTATCGCATGCCGCGCGGTCATCCCCCCGGGCAATTCCCATACTTTATCACGATAGACTACCTTCATCACGTCGTTCCCTCTCTGTACACGGAACACTACAACGGATTTCAGGAAGGAACAGATTAGGGATCTGGATAATCCGTTCCTTCCTCACCGCCCACTTTGACCCGAACAGCGACGTTCACGCAGAACAGATTAGGGATCTGGATAATCCGTTCCTTCCTCAAATCCGTTGTAGTATTCCCCAACGAAAAGGGCCGAGAGATAGTCGCCCATCCCCCGGCCCCGGTATTGTTCAGAGTTCTGCTTTAATACGGTGTAGGTGATGCTCTGGAGTCGAGGCTCTAGCCGGAGGTGGACCGGCTGAAGCCTCGACTCCAGTTTTACCTGAACCGTACTGGCTTCAGGCCGGTATCTTCAGAGCTGACATGGTCCCGCGGATCAGGTCCACAGACTTCTGGACTCCAGCCCGCTCTTCGTCGTTCAGCCTGACTTCAATGATCTGCTCAACGCCGTTGGCCCCCAGCTTGGCCGGCACGCCGAAATAGATGTCGTGCAGGCCGTACTCGCCCTCCAGGTAGCACGAGCAGGGCACGATCAGCTTCTTGTCCTTGAGGATGGCTTCCGCCATCTGTGCGGCGGCGGCGCCCGGCGCATAGTAGGCGCTGCCCGTCTTCAACAGGGCGACAATCTCGCCGCCGCCCTTGCGCGTCCGGTCGACGATGGCCTGGACTCGATCCGGCGGGAGTAGCTCGGTCATGGGGATTCCGGCAATCGTCGAGTAGCGCGGCAGGGGCACCATCTCGTCGCCGTGGCCGCCCAGGATGAAGGCGGTAGTGTTCTCCACGGAGACGTTCAGTTCCATCGCCATGAACGTCCGCATGCGGGCTGTGTCCAGGATCCCGGCCTGGCCCATCACCCGGTTCTTGGGCAGCCCACTGAGCTTGTAGGCCAGGTAGGTCATCGTGTCCAGCGGGTTGGTTACTATGATGTAAATGGCATTCGGCGAGCCCGGCACCACCTTGCTCATCACATCGGTGATGATATTCTGGTTGACGCCGACCAGTTCCTCACGGCTCATCCCCGGCTTGCGCGGCACACCCGCCGTGATGATTACGAGGTCCGAGTTGGCGGTCGGATCGTAGTTGGTGGTGCCCGTGATCCGGGTGTCGTAGCCGACGACGGGGCCGGCCTGGGTCATGTCCAGCCCCTTGCCCTGGGGCATACCCTCGACTTGCGGGATGTCAACCAGGACGATGTCGCCCAGCTCGCGCTCGGCCAGCCAGTGGGCAGTGGTAGACCCGACGTTGCCGGCGCCCACGACGGTGATCTTGTTTTTCATGGAAGCCTCCTTGCTTGTTAACTATCTACATGTTGTCAATGATGGCCCGGCCGAACTCCGAGCACTTGATCTCCTTGGCCCCTTCCATCTGACGGGCGAAGTCGTAGGTCACCAATTTCTTGGCGATGGTGCGCTCGATGCCGTCGGTGATCAGCTTGGCTGCTTCTTTCCAGCCCAGGTGCTCTAGCATCATCACGCCTGACAGGATGCCGGCGCCGGGGTTACCCTTGTCCTGGCCGGCGTACGTGGGCGCGGTGCCGTGGGTGGCCTCGAACAGGGCGTACTCGTCGCCGATGTTGCTGCTTGGGGTGATGCCTAACCCGCCGACCATGGCCGCCAGGGCATCCGAGATGTAGTCGCCGTTGAGGTTCATGGTGGCGATGATGTCGTACTCGTCGGCCCGGGTTTGAATCTGCTGGAACATGCTGTCGGCGATGCGGTCCTGGATGAGCACCTTACCGGCTGTGCTGGCCCCCTTCCACGTCTCCTCCTCGGTCACCACCTTGTCCCTGAACTCGGCCAGGGCCAGTTCGTAGCACCAGTTGCGGAAGGCCCCCTCAGTATACTTCATGATGTTGCCCTTGTGCATTATGGTCACGCTGCGGCGACCCCGCTCCAGGGCGTATTGGATGGCCTTGCGCATCAGGCGTTTGGTCTTGAAGGTGCTGACAGGCTTGATGCCCATGCCGGCGTCGTCCGGCAGCTTGGCCGGGTCAACCTTGAGTTCGGTCTTGAGAAACTCCCGCAACTTCCTGGCCTCCGGGCTATCCGCCTGCCACTCGACGCCAGCGTAGACGTCCTCGGTGGCCTCGCGGAAGATGACCATGTTGACCTTTTCCGGGTGCTTGACGGGGCTGGGCACCCCGGCGTACCAGCGCACGGGGCGGACACAGGCATAGAGGTCCAACAGCATACGCAGGGCCACGTTGAGGCTGCGGATGCCGGTGCCGACGGGCGTGGTCAGGGGGCCCTTGATGCCTATGTGGTAGTACTGGAAGGCACGCACGGTATCCTCCGGCAGCCAGTTGTTAAACTGCTTGAAGGAGGTCTCGCCAGCGAAGACCTCCAACCAGACGATGCGGCGCTTACCGCCGTAGGCCTTGGCCACTGCCGCATCAAACACCGGTTGGGACGCAGCCCAGATGTCGGGGCCAGTACCGTCACCGCGGACGAAGGGGATGATGGGCTGATCAGGGATGACCAGCTTGCCGTTGACCAC
>JBBITV010000064.1:0-12545 GCA_037440585.1 Chloroflexota bacterium | reverse complement strand
GTGGTGTGCGAAACAATCAGTGGAATCGCCGTAGCAGGCGAGGTCGCCAAGAGAAGAACGACCACTATCCACGACACAACCGCCGCGGATAGAGCAGCCACTACCCTGAGCCCTGCGCGCAGATTCATCACACCACCTCCTGACTTGCTCGACAATGACCGATAGCATATAATCTCGGCATGTCACCCAACCTGGACTCCCTGCACCCTCCACACGGAACATACTCCTGGCCGCTGCCGTTCCGCACTGGTTCGACGCATCAGTACTTGGTGACCTCCTGGCCGATCCCGACCGCGGGGTTGCTGCTCTGGCTGAGGTGTGCTATACACCCTGCGTCGAGCCAAGTGAAATCAGTGGCGTATACCGGATTGAGCCCACTGTGCGAGACGAACTGCTTGCCACCCTGGATCACGAACAACCGCTTCACCGCAAGACCCTGCTCCATCGCGCTCATGCCCACTTCGTCGCGCGTGCACTGCAGACCGAGGGTCCCGCACAAGCCGCGTGTCGGGACGAGGCGATGGCGTGCGTAGAGCAGCTCTTCTACATCTTGCTCGATCTGCAACACCCCGGCGAGCTGGCCGAGGTCCTGGATCGCACGCGCTGGCTACCGAACCTGACACGCCCGCAGGCGCAGCGACTGGACTACTACGAAGCCGTGATGCTTGGCGAATCGTACCGCTACGAACAGTCGGTGAAGGCCTTTAAGGCCTTGCTGTCGCAACGTGATCTGGCTGACGAACTGCGTGCCCGGGCGCTTAACTCGTCAGCGATTTTCTTCCGGCGCCAGGGCCAGCACGATCGGGCCATCGACTGTTTGCAGGCCAGTCGTGAGATCTGGAGGCGCCTGCATGACCCACTGGGTGAGGCCAAGACATTGCACAACCTCGGCGGGGTGCTCTATGAGCTAGCCGAATACGACGCGGCGCGGGCGGCACTCGAAGCCAGCATTGACATTTTTCGTTCCCTCGGTCAGCCGGGTCGCGAAGACCTGTCCATCGAGAATCTGGGTCTCGTATACCGAGATCTGGGCCAGTGGGCCGACGCCATCAACTGCTTTGAGCGTTGTCTGGCACGCCGGTTGCCACAGGCCGAACGAGAGGCAATGTACGCCTACAACCACCTGGGTGAAATCTACCACTTCCTCGGACAGTGGGCTGAGGCCGAGACGATGTATCGCCGGGCCCTTGACATCTTACGTAGGGCCCGCGACGCAGGTGACTTATTGATCAACGATGCGCCGATCAATCTGGCCTTCTTATTCCACACTCGTGGAGAGTTCGATCAGGCCCAGCAGTATTACGCTGAGGCTCTCCAGTTCGCCCGGGATACCCGCAACGACGACCGACGCAGCCTGATCCACTACCGCCTGGGCGATCTCGCCGAGCGCCAGGACGATCTCGCGACAGCCGACGGCGCATACCGGCAAGCCATCGAGACACTTGAGGCGATGCGCGGCCGGATCGAGAGTGAATCGGTCAAGATCAGCTTGCTAGGCGCCCGCCAGCAAGCCTACCACGCCATGGTCCTCCTCTGTCTGCGCCAGGGCGACGTAGCTGAGGCTTTCCACTTCGCCGAGCGCGCCCGCTCGCGCGCCTTTCTCGACATCCTGGCCGCCCGCGATCCTTCACTCGCGGCACAAACGATCGAGCCTGTGATGAGTCTGGCCGAGGTCCAGGCTGCCCTGCCGGCCGATGCCTGCATCGTCGAGTACTTTACAACGGGTGTGGTGGAGCGGGGCGATAACATCATCAATCACCTGCCACCCCACAACGCCGGACTACGCGATTATCTGCTCCCACCAAGCCGCACGTTGGCGTTTGTCGTGACCTCCGACGATGTCCAGGTCCGTGAGCTGCCCATCTCCCCCAACAGCCTGCGTCCCAGCGAGGCAGATGCGCTACCCGGCCCGCGCTTTTTGCAACCAGCCATCCGGCGCAGGCTATGCCAGGCGCTGATCGAGCCCCTGGCGGACTTAATGGATGGCCGGCAGAGCGTCACCCTGATTCCTCACGGCACTCTACATTACGTCCCCTTCTTGGCCCTCACGGATGCGGATGGCGAGCCATTCCTGCGGGCAGACGGCCCCGAGATTGCCTTTGCACCCAGCGCCACAGTACTCTTCCGGCACTGCCAGCCCGTGCGGGACCCCGCGCCCGAGCCCTGCCTGGCGCTGGGCTACAACGGCCCGACCGGCACCCCGCGCCCACCGCTCGCCCACGCCGAAGCCGAAGCGGAGAGCGTTGTCCACATCACCGGAGGCCAGGCGCTGACCGGGCCAGTCTCCAAGAAGGACACCCTGTTTCAGACCGTAGGGCAGTGGCGTTGGCTACACCTTTCCTGTCACGGCCGGTTCAACCCGGCGAACCCCCTGGCCTCCGACCTGCAATTAGCCGAAGATGAGTCCCTCACAGCCCTGGACATACTAACCCACCTGCGTCTACGGACCGAGTTAGTCACGCTCAGCGCCTGTAGCAGCGGCGTCAGCCGGGTCATGCGCGGCGACGAGTTAATCGGGCTGGCGCGGGCGTTTATCACCGCCGGGACGCCAGCGCTGGTATGCACGCTGTGGCAGGTGGAAGAAGTCTCCACCCGGATTCTGTTGGAGCACTTCTACCGCGATCTAGTCGCGGAGGAAAAACGAGCCAACAAGGCTGCCGCACTCAAGCGCGCGCAACTGTATCTGCGCGAATTGTCGGCTGCTGAGATACGGGAGATTTTAGCCCGCTGGGGCTACTCGGGGCCGGAGCCTGTTGGGAAGGATGTGCCGGATTCAGCGAAGATCTTTTCCGACCCGTACTTCTGGGCACCCTTCATTCTCATTGGGAACCCGCTTTAAGCACTTACTCCTGTCATGCTGAGCCCTTCGCTGGCTGTCATTCTGAGCGAAGCGAAGGATCTTCCGTCGCTCAGGGTAAACTCCGCGAAGCATCTCACCGCCCTGGAATAGTAGCGTAGGTAGAGACCCTTCGCTTCGCTCAGAGCTTGCCCTGAGTGAAACGAAGGGGTGACAGGTCGCTTTGCTCACCTGATTGGCTTGATCTGAAAGGCCAGCCGTGGCAGATCAGCCCTCCGCACCCCTTTGAACAGCACCTTGCCCCATTCGTCCGTCATCTTCGTCTGCACCTGCTCCCCGATCGTCAAGACGACCTCAGTCCCGGCCAGGTCGGGCCACTCCCGGCCAGCCACGCTGACCTCAGCCGTGACCCGGCACACATCTGGATCACCCGCTTCTGCGTAGGCGGTTAACGTCACGGCCAGGTCTTCGAGGGTGTCCTCACCCAGCGAAAATTGCAGCAAAACCGTTTCCTCTTCGGCGTCTTTGGTGGCAAGCACTGGCTGAAGCGCGGGCGGCGGGGCGAAGGTGCGCAGTAGCTCTTCCGTAAACTGTACGATCAACCGCCCCAGATCGTCCCAACGCCACACTGGACTTGCTTTAGTTGATCGAGGGCGAGGTAAAAAGGAGAGGTCCGGCTCAGGCACCGGGATCGCGGCCACATCATCAGCTTCACTGGCCCGGCTCAGGGCCTGGAGGGCGGCATACTCGGCTGAGCACGCCTCACAGTGTGCCAGGTGCCCGGCAACTTCCCGCAACTCGGGCGCCAGCGGCGCGTGCAGGTCTTGCGTTTGGGCGTATTCAGCCAGGCGCTGCTGGCAGATTTCGCACATAAGTTCGTCAGACAGAGCAGCCTGGAGACGTCGTGCGCTCCGGCTTTGGACAGCCGTCTCAACCGCCTTCGCCAGGGACTCCGGATCGCCCGGGCCGGTGAGATAGTTGATGATAGCGTTCACGCTTTTCCTCTCTACGACGAGTCTTCGTAGATCACGAATCTGGCTCGTAGTAGCGACAGATTCACTCCGCTCACTGCAAGCTTCAGTCGCGTTTCGCCTAGACGACTGAGACGACTGATGAAGATTAAGAAAATAGTGCCGTAACAAACGAACCCGATTTCTATTGCAACACTATGGCCTCAAACGCCATAGCCTTCGGCCTTGAGGGCCTCAGCCCGAAGGCTTGAGACGGGATCGCGGCCAACCACAACCGGTCGTGGCAAGCTACGGCGTTTCAGGCCGTAGTGCTACAATTCTAAGCCGCCTGGTCTGTTACGGCATTTAATTCTTAATCTTCATAAGTTGTCACTACGAACCTGTGATCTACTGAATCTCTACATTAGCGTACCCCACTATCAGGGTACGGAACACCCAAAAATCTTGCACTTGGAGCCTGTTTTCGATACTCTGCTCGCAATTTCTCCAGCCCGCGACTGCGTAGCACCTGCACGTTGGCAACCGTCGTGCCCAGCGTGGCGGCGATGTCGGCATCGTCCCGCCCCTCCAGGTATTTCATGGCCACGGCCAGGAGCTGGTTGCGGGCGCGGGGGTTGGCTTCAATCACACCACGCAGCCAGCGCAGAAAGCTGGCCACCACTTCACGCTCTTCCACTTCAGCCTCCAGCGAGGGCGCATCGTCAATTAGCTCGACCGCCGGCTCACCCTCAGCCCCGAGCTCCAACATGCCATCCAAGGAAGCTTCTTCATGGCGTGGAGCAAGACGGTGGAAAGCGGTGAGCAGTTGGTAGATGGCGAACTTGAGGAAAGCCGCCGGGTCGCGACAGGTCTGGATGTTCTGGTAAACCAGGACGATGGCTTCCTGGGCGGCGTCGGCCGCCAGGTCGGGGCGCTGGCGTTGGGCGATGCGGTAGAGATAGGCGTGGAGCTCGCGGTAGGTGGCTGCCTGGCGGGCCGGGTCCTGGGCGGCGGCGTACAACGTCCGTGCATAGACTTGCTGGCAGGCTCGTTCGGCCTGGGTCCGCGTGGGATTGGTCACGGCTGCCAGTAGATGGGTGGCGTGCGCAGCCAGAGTCGATTCGTCGAGCAAGTTCCAGCCATGGCGGGCCAGGATTGTTGTGGCTGTCCGCTGACAAAGCTCCAACCGCGGATCGTTGCCTGCCATGCACCTCTCCCCTCGGGTAACCAGACCGAAGATGCTGTATTATACCAACGTTTCCGCGGTTTTACAAACTTCGAGTTGGGACCACGAAGGGGTTTGGACCACGAAGTCGCGAAGGTTCACGAAGGCCGCGAAGCGCGAAGACGCTAAGACGGTCTGTGAGGCATCAGCCTTCGTGTCTTCGTGCTTCGTGTGCTTCGCGGGTTTTCGCGACTTCGTGGTCCAAACGCCTCTCTTACAACTGCAAGAATTGCCTCGCGCCAATACCCTGATGTGCAGGCATCGTGGAATCACCAACCGCAATAGCTATCGGCCAAGGCAGGCACCACGCGACAGTCGCGCCCTGGCCGACGAAGAGGAGACCGGCCATGTTGTATTATGTGAACCCCAAGAAGCAGCCTCAGTACGCACGGATCACCTTCGAACTCCGGACCATTAGCCAGGCTGACCTGGAGGCGATTGCCGAGCACCTGGGCTACCGCAACCTGCAGGAGTATGCCAAGGCAGTGTTCACCGCGCGTGCCCTCGCCGACCTCGACCGCATCATCGCCCAACGCGAAGCCGTCCGCAACCAGGCGGTCGTTCGCGAAGTGGAAGCCATGCTGGCACTGCCCAACCCAGGTGAGTTGCAGGACCAGTGGGTACTGCAGGAGACAGCGGCATAAGCAAACTGCACATCAATCAGGCGGAAGCATTATACCTTTGAATAGGGAAAGGAGATGAACCATGTTCACACAACTGAAGAATTACTCGACGAAGCTCGCGCTGTTCCTGTTGCTGGGCGTGACCCTGCTGGTAGGGATGGCCGCGGGGATTACCACCGTGCAGGTGGCCGAGGCAAGCGAGTCCGCGCGGGCTGCGGCGGCCGTCTGCGTCCTCGATCAGCAGAACTGGGTGCCCGACAACGGGGCCGCCAACTTCGGCGGCGCGACCACACGCAGCCAGACCTTCAGGCCAACCATCAATGGCCCGGTCTGCAAGGTCCAGGTCCGCATCCGCCGGAACACGACGGCCGGCGCCGGCGTGATCAAGCTGACCGTACGGACGCAGAATGGCGCTCAGCTCGACGCCGCGAGCATTGACGCCCCTCCCGTGGGTGTCAGCGAGCCGACCTTCGAGCTAAATTGCGACGGAGGGCTTTTGGCCGCCAACCAGACCTACATCCTGCGCCTGGAAGCGCCGACCAGCCCGGCGGGCACCTACTCATGGCTAGATCGGAACGGCAACCCGTATCCGCGCGGGCAGGGGTTTGCCCTCGCGCGCGACTACATTTTCCGCGAGTGGGGCTGCTGCTGAGGCGTGACACGGCACACTGGGGCAACGGGCTGGGTGCGAGCCGCACCCAGCCCGATGAGACGTAGCGAATACTCGCTATCAGGAGGAATCCAATGTTCGCACTTAGCATGCTACTGACAAGTATCCGACAGCGTTTTATACGTATCTTCAAAATCGCCGCCCTGGTCCTGTGGGTCGTGGCCCTGCTGGGGTGGACGGGATCAGCACCTGCCGAGGCCCACCCAGGCAACGGAGATGAGATCTCGAGTTTTCAGGCGCGCGTCATCTCGAACTGTGAAGTCGAGTTCACCGTGCGCTACACCTATCAGTCCGCCCATGGCGACAATGTGCGGATGGGCGCGCGCATCCAGCCGCTCCTGGGAGGCGTGGATTCCATGCACTTCACCTGGACGATCCCCTTCCTGCGCCGCGGCGCCAATCAGGAAACGAGGATCCGCGTGCGATATGAAGCCCATAACCCGCCGGAGCGCATGAACACCCAGGGCGTCCGTTTCTACATGTACATTCCGGCCACCGAGACGTTCTATACTCGCGATTTCGCCTACAACCGGGCCTGGCAGCGCTGCTCACCCAACCCCGCTGTGCAGGACAAATACTTTATCGTGGTACGGCTGGACAGTGTCACCATCGACGACGACAAGGATACCGGATTCGCGGGACCCGAGGGCGAGATCCAGTACATTGCCGCCGTAGGGACCGGCAATGGAAACGAGGAGCCGAAGATCGTGCAGACGACCGGTTTCCCTTACGAGAACTGGTACGAGGCGCAAGACAATGGCGCCAACGCGGTCTTCATGGCCGGACATGACAAAGCTATCCCCATTTTCGCCTTTCCTGAGGAAGAGATGGGCGATCGGCTGCTCATCAACCTCAGCGTGGTGGACGACGACGCCACCTCCGACTTTGTGATCATCGGCCATCAGGTTGTACGCGTCATCGCCAGTATCGTATCGGGTGCGCTGGCCGGACCAGGGGCCGGAGGACTGGCTATGACGGTGTCCGGGGAGGTCCAGGATGCCATTGAGGAGGCGGAGGACGTGGATCTCATCGGCACGCACACGCATCTGCTGCTCCGTTCTGAGAATTTCGGCATGACCCAGGAGAACGGCTATGCGGAATCCTTCACCTACCGCGCCGGCAGCATGACGGTCGAATATACGGTAATGAAGGTCAGACAGGAGGCCGACTACAACAACTGGTGCGTCCGAGTGACGCTGGACAGAGTCAAGATCGTGGAAGATGCCGACGGCATTACCGCTGGCGAGGGAGAGATCTACATCCGCACGCGCGTGGCGGATGGCTATGCGGGTAGCTTGCTCCACGAGACGCCCAGGAACTTCCCGAACCGTGGAACCACCGACGTGGATTCAGGCGACAACTTCCCCCTGGGCAACAACCGGAGGCTGTACGAGAGCTGCAATGGCCTGCCACCATTCCTGTTTATCGAGGTCGATGTCTTTGAGGACGACAGTAGCTTTGAATGCTCTGGGCGCACGTGCGACGATGTCCTCGGCGTTTTACCTCTCATGTTCACCAACCGTTGGCTCCGCGAGCACCCCGGCACGCATCAGCTCCACGACCCCGACGACGTTCGCTACACAGTGACGGGTAACGATCCCGATTCGTAAATGGCGGGAAGGATTTTACCCACCAAAAGAGGGAAGCCCACCAATGATCCACCAGATCACTCTGGCTCACGCTCGATTGGCCCCGCCCGGTGCGGGGCCAGTTTTTGGTGAAACAGCCTGGTCAGAAAGTGCAAGATGAACAACGGATTCGTACCCTAATCAAACCAGGAGGTAAACACAAATGAAGACCCGTCTATGCTCCACGTTGCTCAGTATCGTGCTGCTGGTTGTGGCGATTCTAGGAGTTCCACCACTGGCTCAGGCTAGCGAACAGCCGCTGGCCACAGTCGAAGCAGTTAGCCCGGCCGGCCCGACAGCCATCGGCCCCGGGGAAATCTTCCGCATCCGCCTGACCCGCCTGCACTGCAACGATGCCCAGGAAGAGTTCCCGTTCTTCAACCACGATGAGCCCTACGTCACCCTGGCCGCCATCGATCTCGAGCCCATCCTGGCCTTTCCCGGCACTCCGCAACTCACCATCGCCGTCACGCCCTACTACGATGCTGTGGATGACGGTGACAATCGCTTCCCGAACCTGAACGTGCTCAACGAAAACGTGCAGGATAGAGTGGCGGTCATTGCCCAGGTGGTCGAGCGCGACACCAACGTCATCGACGTGGCCGACATGGCCGCCGACGCGGCTCGCGCTGCCTTCGAGGATGCGCTGGCGGCTGGAGAGAGCGATCCCGAAGACCTGGGTCGAGTTGTGGCCGATGCACTGCACACGGCAGTGGAAGGCTCTGACGACGACGCCATCGGCCCGGCAACGCTTTTCATGGTCACCCAGCTGGAGTTTGATGGCCTGGCGGTCAATGGGAGTTTCACCCGCAGCATCACGGCGCAGAGCAACAACGCCAACTACACGCTGACCTTCGAGATCCGACGGACCGCGTAGGGCGCTGCGAGTATCCTGGCGACTAATACGCTACGCTGAAGCCTGACAGGCCTCGCACCGCGCGAGGCCTGTCGCCTTTTCGGAGAGAGCCTGTTGAAAAAGTGCAAGAATCTCGACGCGGCCATACCCTGATGGATAGATAGCTCACCACAACCCCTATGGAAAGGAGATCACCCATGTTGGCACAATTAAAGAACGCGACCTTGCTCCGCATCGCCACATTGATCATCCTCGGCTTTGTCGCTCTGGCGGCTGGCCCGGCCGCACAGGCCGATGGCCCCGAGGATAAGACGCCCCATCAGGACAAGCTCCACACCGCCGTGTCCAGCGATGGCAGCCCGACCATCTATCTTGCTCGTGCTCGCGCTGCCCAAGTGGAAGATGGCAAGCCGGCTGATATGGACCGGCTGGCCCTCACTCAGAGCGAATCAGGCCTGGAGCCAGCGCCGAAAGGCAATCCGCAGGGCGAATCCGGCATCGCCAGTCTTGATCCCGACCGCCGCGAGCGCGTGGGCCCTCCGACCAGTTTCCCATATCCTGCCATCGCTCATCTTGAGGTGACGTTCCGAGGTATTTCCTCGACGTGCACCGGCTTTTTCATCGGCCCGCACACGGTAGCGACTACCGGAGGCTGCGTCTACTCTCACTACTTTGGCGGTTGGGCCAGGAGCGTCCGCGTTATCGCAGGTCGCGACGACCTCTCTTCCTACGGCTCCCAGTATGCCATTCGGTTCCACAGTGTGCGAGGCTGGACAGAAGACGGCGACACGCGCTACGACTACGGCGCGGTGATCCTGCCGAACGATGACCTCGGCAATCGCGTGGGCTGGTTCGGCTTCATTAGCCTGCGCGACAACCAGCTCAACGGGCTAGGCGTGCATTGGGCAGGTTACCCAAGAGACAAACCCTATGGCACGATGTGGCGCCACTCTGGCGACATCGCATGGCTCAAACCGCGCCAGGTATTCGGCATGGACCCGCTCAATGGTGGACCGTCCGGCGCGCCATGGTGGTACCTACAGGAGCGGGGTCCATACGTGGTCGCCATCCGCAGCTACTACGCTGAGCACTATTGCGAAGTAACTGAGGAGTATGAGAGGTGCAGCAGCGCAGAGAGCGCTGGCAGCACACGCATCACCCAGGCCGTCGTGGACAACCTTCGGGCCTGGAAGCAGTAATCATACAGCGGTTCGTCAGATGGTCGTACACACGCGATGCAAGGAAAATAAGTTAGAAATACTGAACTCCTCGCCAAACAAAAGCGGGGGTGCGCCCGTGACGTTAGGCACCACAGGCACACCCGCGCTTCATAGCACCAGCGCTAGCCCTTCAGGCGTTTCACGAGCTTCGGGACCACCTCGTACAAGTCACCTACAATTCCATAATCCGCCATCTGAAAGATAGGCGCCTCTTTGTCCGTGTTGATCGCGGCAATCACTTTGGCGCCCGTGACGCCGACGGTATGCTGGATCTGGCCCGACACGCCCAGGCCCAGGTACAGGCGTGGCTTCACCCGCTTGCCCGACAGGCCGATCATCCGATCCTCAGATAGCCAATGGTAATCCGTCGCCAGGGAGCGGGTACAGGCGATTTCGCCGTGCAGTACAGCGGCCAGCTCCTGGACCAGCGCCAGGTCTTCCTGCTTCGCCACCCCGCGGCCGACGCATATGATCACCTCGGCGTCTTCCAGGTTGGCGCCCTCGCCGCCCTTGGGCTGCCGCTCGACCACACGCACCGGCGACAGCTCCACTTCGACCGGCACCTCGACCACCTGGCCACTCCGCTCCATGCGCTCTCCCAGCTCAAACGTCTTGGGCATGACCGCGATCACGGCCCGCGGCGCGGTGATCCGCTCGGTCACGACGGTGTTGCCGCCTAGCCCGGCGCGGTCCACCTGCCAGGCACCGTCCACCCAGCGCACACCGATGGCATCTGTGACACAGCCCGCGCCGAGCTTTTGGGCCAGTCGTCCAGCCAGCTCCTTGCCCCGCCGGGCCGAGTCCACGAAGACAGTGTCGGCCTTAGCCGCCTCGACCAATTGAGCGAGTGCCGACGCAACCGGCCCCGGGCGCACGCCCTGGAGTGCAGGATGGCTGGCCGCATAGACTTTCTCGGCGCCATAAGCGAAGTAGCTCTGAGCTCGAGGCGCAGCATTGCCGTCCAGTAACGCTGCCACAACTTCCCCACCGCGCTCAGATTGAAAGCGCCGCGCTTGTGAGAGAAGCTCGAAGGCACTATTATCATTTTCAGAGTAAACCAGGATCATAGCGCTACCACCCCTTCCCGCACCAGCGCGTCAACCAGCCGGCCCACAGCGTCGTCCCCGGAAAAGACTTGTCCCTTACGAGTAGACTTCGGCGCTACGTTGCTGACGACCTCCGTGAGTGGGTCTGGCGCTCCAGAGAGGCCCAGGTCCGCCGCCTTCCACTCTGTCACTGGCTTGCGCCCGGCGCGCAGGATCTGGGTGAGAGCCGGGATTCGCGGCTCGTTGATCTCGTTCAGGACAGTCACCAGCGCCGGCAATGGCGTCTCGACGATCTCCAGGCTATCCTCCAGGCTGCGCTTGACCCTCAACCTCCCATCCACCGGCTCGATGCTGATGGCAAAGGTGACCTGGGGCAGTCCCAATAGCTCAGCCAGCCGAGGCCCGACCTGGCCGCTGTAGTTGTCGGCTGAGGCCTCACCCAAAAGAAGCAGATCATAGCGGCCGATCTTCTGGATGGCTTTGGCCAGGACTTCGACAGTGGCCGCCGGGCCGTTCCCGGCCAGGAGGGGGTCGATGATCAGTGTTGCCGAGTCCGCACCCATCGCCAGGGCTTCTTTGATCGTCTCTTTGAGCTTGGGCGTTCCCCCTAAGGAGAGGGCGGTCACCGTTCCTCCCACCGCCTCTTTGAGGCGCACCGCCGCTTCCAGCGCGTTCTTATCCACGTCGCTGATGACCCATGGCAGGCCCTCCAGGATGGGCTCACGGGTCTCGCGTTGGATGCGCAGTTGCTTGAGATCGACAATTTGTTTGACGCAGACGATGATGTCCATACGTACTCCGTGATGCGTGATGCGTCAAACGTCAAACGTCAAGAGGCCACCAGAGGACCGAATCTCTCAGGGTGAGATACAACTTGCTGAAGCCTTCATCACGTTTGACGTTTGACGTTTGACGTTTGACGTTTTATATCCTCCAAACACCGCCCGCTGCCACTCCTTCCAGAAGCACTCCACCACCGGAAAGCCCGCTTCGCGCAGCCAGGCCAGGTTCTGTTCGAGAGTAACGCACTTGAGCCCGGCAGCTTCATCCATGCTGCGCTGGCGCTGGCGGACAGTCTCGAGGGGCACGTCCTTGCCCAACGCGGCCTTTGTATTGCGGACGATGTACTCCATCCACAGTTCGTGATAGAGGGCATCCAGGGCCGGGCTGGCCGCCTTCAACCGGTCGGCGTTGATGAAACAGCCACCAGGGGCAAGCGCCTCGTAGGCCCAGCGGTACAGCCGGCGCTTGGTTTCGTCGGTCGTGAGGTGGATGGCGCAGGTCGAGACCACGGCATCTAAGGGCGTGGGCACTCCGTCGAGCCAGCCTGGGTCCTCCAGGTCAGCCAACAGCCAGGTGACCCGCTCGCCGTAGTCACTCAGCCTGGCCCGCCCGATTTCGACCATCTCAGCCGAGTTGTCCACGCAGATCACAGCGGCGCCTAGCCAGCGCTGCAGGATCTTCTCCGCCAGGCTGCCTGTCCCCGCCCCCAGATCGATCACCCGGATGGCCGCGTCCGCGGGAAAAGGC
>JBBITV010000063.1:0-12708 GCA_037440585.1 Chloroflexota bacterium | reverse complement strand
CAGTTTGCCTTCAAGTGTTTGCCAGCAGTATCATGAAATCTCCGGGCTACCAAGCGACGCCGGATCAATCCGGCTCTAGCCCCGTTCACGGGGCGCTGCTTGGTAGCCCGGCGATGAAGTCGCCGGGCGTTCGCAGCAACGAGAGGACGGTTCAGTTATGGACTTCAAACTCAGCGAAAACCACGAACTCTTTCGCCGCAGCGTCGCCGAATTCGTCGACCGATACGTTGTCCCGGTGGCCCGAGAGATTGACGAGCGGGGCGAGTTCCCGGCCGAGCTGTTCCGGCGCTGCGCTAGCCAGGAATTCTTCGGCGTGCGCTACCCGTCCGAAGTCGGCGGGGCAGGCGGTGACAACTTGATGTACAACCTGATGTGCGAGGAACTGGCCCGCGGCTCCATGAGCCTGGCCGCCTGCGTCGCCATGCAAGGGCTGATGGGCACCGACTTCATCTACCGATTCGGCACTGAGGAACATCGAGAGCGTCTTCTAAAGCCGGCGTTGCGTGGTGAAAAAATCGGTGTTATCGCCATGACCGAGCCCGGCTATGGTTCCGACCTGGGTGGGATCAAAACTACCGCCCGCCGCGACGGCGATGGCTGGGTCCTCAACGGTCACAAGACCTGGATTACCAACGCCAGCGTCGCCGATTTCTTCACCGTCGCGGCCAAGACTGACCCCGAAGCCGGCTTCAAGGGCGTCGATATGTTTCTGGTCGAAAAGGGCACGCCGGGGCTGAGTGTGGGGCGGGAGATTCACAAGTTGGGGACGCGCGCCTCGGAAACCTCGGAGGTATTTCTGCAAGAGGTCTTCGTCCCGGCGGAGAACCTGCTCGGGACACAGGGCAGCGGCTTTCGCAATCTGGGTGGCATTCTGGCCCAGATTCGCACGATGACCGGCGCGCTTGGCCTTGGCCTGGGGCAGGCGGCGCTGGACGCCAGCATCCAGTATGCCAAGGAGCGCATCCAGTTCGGCCGGCCTATCGGCCAGTTCCAGGCGATTCAGCACAAGCTGGCCGAGATGGCCACGCAGCTCGAAGCTGCACGCGGCCTGGTCTACCGGACATGAAGCTGGCGTCGATGGCCAAGCTATTCGCTACGGAAATGGCCAACCAGTTGGCCGACCAGGCCACGCGCATTTTTGGGAGCTACGGCTTTGCGATGGAGATGGACCCGCAGCGGTATTTCCGCGACGCGCGGTTTTTGCTGTATGGGGGCGGGACGTCGGAGATTCTAAAGAATATTATTGCTAAGGAGTTAGGATTCTGATGGGCTACCAATTTCGCGGCCTCAAATTTGACCAATTCAACCTGGGCGACGTCTACACCACTGCCTCGCGCACGGTGACCGAGGCGGACGTCGTCGCCTTTGCCGGGCTGTCGGGGGACTTCAATCCTCTACACACCAACGAGGAGTTCGCCAAGACGACGCCCTTTGAAACACGCATCGCCCACGGCATGTTGGGCGTGTCCATCGCGACCGGGTTGGCCAACCAGCTCGGTATTTTCGAAGGGACGACCATCGCTCTGATGCAGATGACTACGCGCTTCACCGGCGCCATCCGCTTTGGCGACACAATTTACCTGGAGTTGACCGTCGCCGAAAAGAAGGAATCCAGCAAGCCCAACCGGGGTGTTGTCACCTTCGACACCAGGGTAAAGAACCAGCGCGGCGAATCGGTCATCGAGGGTCAGTGGGTTCTGATGATGGCAAGATAATTCAGGTACACAGGTACACAAGGAAACAGGGAAACAGGGAGACAGGGAACTTGGGTACCTGTGTACCAATGTGTAAAGGAGGAACACTATGCGACTTCAAGACAAGGTGGCCCTGATCACTGGCGGCGGTAGCGGCATCGGCGCCGCAACGGTCTTGCGCTTTGCCGAGGAAGGCGCCAGGCTGGCCATCGCCGACGTGAACGTCGAAGCGGCCAACCAGGTTGCGGACCAGGTCCGCGCCATGGATCGCCCGGTCACCGTCTTCCAGGTCGACGTGTCGCGCCGGTCAGATGTGGAGGGAATGATTGAGGCCATCGTCAAAGAGTACGGCCGGCTGGATATCCTCATCAATAACGCGGGGATCAACCGCGACGCCCTCAGTGTGCGCAAGACCAAAGAGGGCGAAATCAAGAAGATGACCGATGAGCAGTGGGACGCAGTCCTGGCAGTCAACCTGAAGGGCACGTTCCTGTGCTCCCAAACCGCCGCTGTGCCGATGATGGACCAGAAATACGGCAAGATCGTCAACACCTCCTCAATCGGCGCACTGGGCAACATTGGCCAGGCAAACTATGCCGCGTCCAAGGCTGGCATCTGGGGCCTGACGTACACCCTGGCCCTGGAGTACGCTCGCTACAACATCAACGTCAACTGCGTTGCCCCCGGTGCCACCAAGACCCAGATGACCGCCGGCATCCCGGAAAACATCCTGGCGGGGATCGTGGAAAAGATCCCCTTCCGCCGCATGGCCGAGCCGCGTGAAATCGCCAACGTGCACCTGTTCCTGGCGAGCGATGAAGCCGCGTATATTACGGGGCAGGTGATTTTTGTAGATGGTGGGATGAGCGTCGGTATCTGATTGAAGTGCGCGCAAAAAAGGGCAGCTAGCCGGATAGCTAGCCGCCCCTTTGTGGACAGGTTCGTGTCCACTCGCCTGATACGCATATATATGATACCATAAGCCGGCACATTTGTCAAAACCAAATCGGACTCATGGGACGGAGCGGGGAGGACTCGAACCCCACGCCCGAAGGCGCACTTCGCGTATCAGGCGAGTCCCCAGACCTCTGAGGTTCACGCTCCGCACCGGCGTGATTATAGCATTGCCCAGATTGGGCGTCAAGGACTGGAGGTGCAGTATGCGCTTCGAAAACGTCTTCATTCCCTACGGCGGCTACTGGAGCACGCCGTTCGTCAGGTGGCAAGGCAACTTCGCCAACCTGCATGCACTGACCTTCGCCGCTGAGACCGCAAAGCGCGCAATGCAGGAACGGAGCATTCCGGTCGAGGTGCTGGATGCACTGTTCCTGGGTCTCACCATTCCCCAGAAACACTGCTTCTACGGCGCACCCTGGGCGGCCGGGCTGATTGGTGCGCCGGGCATCACCGGCCCCACGCTGAGCCAGGCCTGCGCGACCTCGGCCCGGGTGCTCGCCAGTGCTTCCTTCGAGATCGAGGTTGGCGCCCAGCGCACTATCCTGGCCCTCACTTGCGACCGGACCAGCAATGGCGCTCACATCTACTATCCGAACCCCCTCGGCCCAGGCGGGATGGGTGACAAGGAGGATTGGGTCTGGGATAACTTCGGGTACGACCCGTATGCAAAGAACTCGATGATCCAGACGGCAGAGAACGTGGCCAAGGAAGCCGGGATAGGCAAAGAGGAGCAGGATGTGGTCGCGCTAATGCGCTACAACCAGTACCAGCAAGCGTTGAAAGACGATGCCGCTTTCCTGCGCCGCTTCATGGTCACGCCGATTGACGTCAAGGACCCCTCGGGCCGCAAGGTCCTGGCGACGGTCAAGGGCGACGAAGGTGTCTTCCCCAGCACCGCCGAGGGCCTGGCGCGGCTGAAGCCGGTGCTGGAAGGCGGCACCGTCACCTACGGCGGCCAGACCTATCCCGCCGATGGGAACGCCGGCTTGATCCTGACCACCCGCGACCGGGCGCGGGAATTGAGCCGCGATCCGGCGATTGAAATCCAGGTATTGGCGTTCGGCCAGGGGCGGGCGAAAAAGGGTTACATGGCCCAGGCCACCGTACCGGCTGCGCGCCAGGCGTTGGAACGCGCCGGCATCTCCATCAAGGACGTGAAAGCCATCAAGACCCACAATCCCTTCGCCGTCAACGACGTGAATTTCGCCCGCGAGATGGGGGTGAAACTGGAGCAAATGAACAACTACGGCTGCTCCCTCATCTGGGGCCACCCCCAGGGTCCGACGGGCATGCGGCTCATCAGCGAGTTGATTGAGGAGCTGGCCCTGGCTGGCGGTGGCTACGGTCTTTTTGATGGCTGCGCGGCGGGGGACACGGCGGCGGCGATCGTCCTTCGGGTACGGGTATAGAGAGTTGGGGATTTTGCGGCGCACAGTGCGCGCCGCAAAATCCCCTTTTCACTTACTGGCTGAAGGAGTCTGTCGATGACACAACGACCGATCCGGGTACTGATCGCCAAGCCTGGCCTGGATGGCCACGACCGGGGCGCGAAGGTGGTCGCGCATGCCCTGCGCGAGGCTGGGATGGAAGTCATCTATACCGGCCTGCACCAGACCGTCGACCGGATCGTGGAGGCGGCCTTGCAAGAGGACGTGGACGTTATCGGCCTCTCGATCCTCTCCGGCGCCCACCTGCCGCTGACAGAAAAGCTCATGCGGCGGCTGCGGGACGAGGGCTTATCCGACAAAATCGTGATCGTAGGTGGGAACATTCCGGAGCGGGACCGGGACAAGCTGCTGGAGCTGGGTGTGACCGGTGTGTTTGCGACGGGAGCGAGACTGGAGGAGATTGTCGAGACGATAAGACAGTTGGCGAGCGTTCAGGTGCGCGCCTGAGTGAGCGCAGAGAATAAGCTATGAAGACGGGATTCTGGCTGAGTTGAAGTGGCACGCTGGCCAGGTGAGAGGAGCATAGACCGACCCATGCTTTGCGTGGTATGTAATGAACCCGTGAGGACAAACTTCGATGAACACGTCGATTCGCATATTTCGGTCAGCCAGAACGAAATACTTGAGCATTTCAAGAAGCTGGCGGCACCATTCGAGGTTAGTTTGTACACAGTTGTATGCTCAGATGTGGAAAGAAGGGTAATATTATTCAGCCTGGAGAATGCCAAACTTCTCATAGCATTTGCTGAGAGGCACTATCAAATACCGTGGGCAGACTGCTGCGAGTGGTTGGCCTTACATGAGAAAGCCCACATCCTGCTGAGGGAGCTGTACTCGCCTCCAAAAGTGAACCCGACCATAATATCTAACGTAGAGGATTACTACATCGAAGAATACATGCTGCCAAGGAAGTATAGGCGAGTTTACGAAGCAAACATCCACCTGGCACTTGAGATAAGGAAGGAGATGCCTCTTCCATCCATAATGGCCCTGAGGGAGGCCGGCGCGCGCATATACTATTATCTTACTTTCGCAACGTGGTACGCCTCTAACATGATAAGCTTAAACCAGGTGGGCCCAGGCTCCTTCGACTTAAAGTTTGTGGAGGCGGCGACCCAGATGATGAGGGAACTGAAAAGTCCGGAAGAGCTGGCAGCCACCATCTCGCGCATTAACGAGCTGGTAGCATACCTCACCCAGGGGTAATAGGGTATTCAGGCCGCTGACGGCGCAGGTGCGGGGAGCAACGCCTCGCCAAGAACGATCACGGAGTGCCGTCGGCGGCAGGCGCGGCTAAGGCAAGAAAGCGCCCGAGAGGTTGAGTCGCAATTGCGTGGAGTACAGTTTGAGCATGTTCAGACGTATCGAGAAGTTTGGAAAGGACGACCGGCGTACGCCCGTTTTGGCTCAAAGCCACCAACCGGGAGTAGTTGAGGTGCTCGTACATATTGCGAAGTTTGTCTTTGGCATTGCACGGATTGCCTTTCACCTTGTCCCATATAATGGCATTGCGCAGAATCCAACCATCTGATTGAAGCGCAAAGGCCACGCGCCAGGGGATGCCACACAGGTTTTTGTCCCGATACGTGTCACCAATATTGAGCCAGAATGAACCTGTGGGTTTGAGAACGCGCGTGACTTGCCGCAGCACAACCAGTAGGTGCTCAACGTAGAGGTCAGGAGTCGGTTCAGTTCCAATTTGACCGTGGCCCGAGTAACGACGCACTGCCCAATAAGGTGGACTGGTAATGACCATGTCTACACAACCGGCAGGGCAATGCTTGAGCACGTCACCAAAGTCACCGTGGAGCAACAGGTAATCACGCGACATCCGACCATTCAGGAAGTCATCGATTTGAGGCTGGATTTCTATTGCAGAAATCATCGTCATGCGCTCCCAAACAGGTTAGCGTGGATTGTTTTCAATGACGGCGGGCGGCTCAAGCGACTCACCCAGGTTGTACACGGGGCGCAATTCTCGTAAAATAGAGCCGAGTTGTTGGCGTTCGGCCTCGCTGTCCAGCAAGTGCATAAAGTCGTCAAAGCTGAGCACAACCGCCTGCGGCGTACCGCGACGTTTGACGATGTAGCGAGTATGTTTGTGCGTAACATCGTCAAGCACCTGGCCGAAATTGTTTTGTGCTTCTGTAGAACTGATACTTTTTGTTGGCATAGCCAGCCTCGAATTATCCATTTTGGCGAATTTGGATATATTATACCGAACAACCGTTCTCTTGTCAAGTCTCAGAGGAGCAACGTATGAGCAATAGGACAAGTGGTACGAAAGAAGTCATCCTCGAATCCGGCATCGCCGTCAAGCCCGTCTACGGCCCAGAGGACATCGCTCACATCGACCCGCGCCAGGACATCGGCGCGCCGGGCGAGTTCCCGTTCACGCGCGGCATCCACCCCCTCATGTATCGTGCCCGGCCCTGGACCATGCGCCAGTACGCCGGCTTCGGCACGCCCGCCGAGAGCAATGAGCGGTTCAAGTTCCTCATCGAACACGGCCAGAATGCCCTCAACGTGGCCTTCGACCTGCCGACGCAGATGGGCCTGGACTCGGACGATCCGCTGGCGGAAGGCGAGGTTGGCCGGGTGGGGATGGCAGTCGATACCCTCAAGGATATGGAGGTTGCTTTCGCGGGCATTCCGTTGGATAAAGTGAGCGTGTCGCTGACGGTCAATGCCGTGACGCCGGTGCTCATGGCGATGTACATGATGGTAGCGGAGAAGCAGGGCGTGCCGCTAAGCGAGGTTCGCGGCACGTGCCAGAACGATATCCTCAAGGAGTACATCGGCCGGGGGACCTGGATCTTCCCCGTCGAGCCGTCGATCCGGCTCATCGGCGACACCATCGAATTCTGCGCCCGGCACGCGCCGAAATATTACCCGACCAGCGTCTGCGGCTACCACATCCGCGAGTCGGGGGCCAACCCGGTGCAGGAGATCGCCTATGCCTTCGCCATCGCCCGGGCGTACATCCAGCACGTCGTGGAGCGCGGGCTGGACGTGGACGAGTTCGCCGAGCGGATCTCGTTCAATTTCGACATCTTCGGCAATCTCTTTGAGCAGGTGGCCAAGTTCCGCGCAGCGCGGCGCCTGTGGGCCAAGATCATGCGCGACGAATTCGGTGCGAAGAAGCCCGGCACGATGCAGATGAAGATGATCGCGGGCGGCGGGGGTGGGGGCCTGACTATTGAGCAGCCGGAGAACAACATCGTCCGCGGCGCGTACTACGCCCTCATCTCGGCCCTGAGCGGCACCCAGACCATGGCCCTGTGCTCCTACGACGAAGCGTACACCATCCCCAGCGAGAAGGCGGCCCTTATCTCCCTCCGCACGATGCAGATCCTCATCGACGAGATGGGCCTGTGCGATACGGTCGATCCGCTGGCCGGCTCGTATTACGTCGAGTGGCTGACGGGCGAGATGGAGAAGCGTATTGTCACCGAGATGCGGCGCGTGGACGAGCTGGGCGGGATCGTGAAAGCGGTGAGCGAGGGCCATGTCCAGCGCGAGGTGGCGCGCCAGGCATACGAATATGAGAAGGGCATCCAGAGTGGCGCGATTCCCAAGGTCGGGGTGAACCGCTATCGCGTGGAAGAGGAGTCCCGCGAGGTGGAGTTGCATCCGTACCGGGCCGCGGCAGGTGAGGAGCAAATGGCCCGCCTGGCCCAGGTCCGCACGGAGCGTGACCCGATGGCGGTAGCGGCGGCGCTGGAGCGAGTGCGGCAGGCCTGCGCCGGTGGAGAGAACGTGATGCCAGCGATGATGGAGGCGGTCAAGGTGTACGCGACGTTGGGTGAGATCGTGAAGGTGCAAAAAGAAGTATTCGGGGAATTTCAGGAGCCGGTGCGAATCTAATCAAGCTCGTTGATCGATTCCAAAAGCCCTCAACCTGAACTGAAAGACATTGTCGTGGAAAACCGAATGGGACAAGTGCTGAAACCGCTTCTCTACGGCATTCGCGTCCTCGACCTGACCCACATGCTCGCCGGACCCTACGGCACGATGATGTTGGGCGACATGGGCGCCGAGGTCATCAAGATCGAGCCACCAGGTGAAGGCGACCCGGCTCGGGCCCTGGGTCCCCATTTCGCAGGCGGTGAAAGCGAATACTTTCTGGCGGTAGGCCGTAACAAGCGCAGCCTGACCTTGAACCTCAAGGACCCGCGTGGCCGCCAGGTTTTCTACGACCTGGTCCGCGTCTCAGATGCCGTGCTGGACAACTTCCGGCCCGGCGTCCTGGAGCGGCTCGAGTGCAACTATGCGCGGCTACGCCAGGTCAACCCGCGCATCGTCCATTGCTCCATCTCGGGCTTTGGGCAGACCGGCCCCTACCGTGACCGGCCCGCCTTCGACCTGGCGTTGCAAGCCATGGGCGGCGCGATGAGCGTCACCGGGATGCCCGGACAGCCGCCGGCTCGCATGGGCCTGCCAATGGGTGACCTGGCGGGCGGGATATTTGCCGCGTTCGCCATTGCCGTTGCCTTGTTTCACTGTAAGCGGACTGGCGAAGGAGCCTATATCGACCTCAGCCTGCTGGATTGCCAGGTCGCTCTGCTCACTTACATGGCCCAATATTACCTGATGGAGGGCGAGGTTCCGACCCCCATTGGCTCCGCGCACCGTGGCGTGGTGCCCTACCAGGCCTTCGCCACCGCCGATGGTTACCTGGTCGTCGCCGTGTTCACCGAGCGGTTCTGGCACGGCTTCTGCCGCGCCCTTGGCCTGGATTCCCTGGCTGATGACCCTCGCTTTGCAGATAATGAGCGGCGCCGGGAAAACCGCGAGATTTTGATTCCCATCCTGGCAGCCACCTTCCAGACCCGGGCGACGGCGGAGTGGCTGGCACGACTCCAGGCAGAGCAGGTCCCTTCTGGTCCCATCAACACGGTCGCCCAGATCCTGAATGATCCGCACGTGCGGGCGCGGGGGATGATCGCCGAGGTGCAGCATCCGACGGCGGGGCGCGTGCCGATTGTGGCGACGCCGGTGAAGGTTGCGGGGGTGGAAGAGCAGTATACGGCGCCGCCGGGGTTGGGGCAACATACCGAGGAGGTATTGACGGGGGTGCTGAGGTATTCTCTTGAGAAGATAGAGGAGTTGAGGAGCCTCGGCGTCCTGTAAGGAACACTACAGCGGATTAGAGGAACAAACGGATTTAGGAGACAGTAATCCGCTCCTTCCTCTAATCTGCTGTAGTGAAGGTAGCTGTAGTGAAAGGAAATGACAATGTCACAGGGGAAGCTCATCCATGAAGACCTGACCTGGACGGTCAAGGGTCTGTTGTTCAGGGTTCACACCCAGCTCGGACCGGGGCAATCCGAAGAGCTATGCGAACAGGCGATAGCGGTTGGGCTGACCAAGCTGCAAATTTCCTTCGAGACCCAGAAGGCTTTTGAAGTTTATTACGAAGGTGTCCGCGTAGGGCTATACTTGTGCGATGTGTATATCCAGGGCGGTCAGCTTATCCTTGAACTCAAGAGTGGGGACGAGATTACGCCACTCCACGTGGCACAGATGATTTCATACCTCTAGGTGACCGGTGCGGATCTGGGATTAATTGCGGCCTTTGGCGGGATATCGCTCTTGGATAAGCGGGTGCCCAACTTCATCACCCCACGACAGGCCGAGTTTAGTTGGACATCGACTATGCCGAAGGATGCGGTGATTGAGCCTGAGTTGACCGATGCGATACGGCGTGCCCTGTATCGTGTACATTGGGTATTGGGGCCAGGGTTCTTTCATCAGGTCTACCGTCGTGCGACCATGGTCGAGTTTCAACGATCAGGTATCGGGCACGCGTACATAAAGCAGATACCGGTCTACTTTGAAGGTGAGTGCATCGGCCAGCAGGAGAGTCGTGTCATCGCCGTCGAGAACAAGGTCTTGGTCGGTACAGTCGCCCAAAAGGAGATCACTAATACTGATCTGGCTAAATTCCGCAGCCGTATGCGCAATCTCGATCTACGATTTGGCATTTTGGCCAACTTTCATCCAACCAAATTGCATCTGGAGTATGTGCAGCTTGGCTAAACAACAGGCGAACACTACAACGGATTAGAGGATGAAACGGATGGTTCAGACCTTGAAATCCGTTCCTTCCTCTAATTCGCTGTAGTGTTCCTGAGGAGGCACTATGCGCTTAGGCATCGACGTCGGTGGCACGTTCACCGACCTCATTCTCATTGACGATCGCACCGGCGCCATTCACAGTGCAAAAGTGCTGACCGTGCCACGCAGCCCGGCCGACGGGGTGCTAGCGGGCATCGACAAAATCCTTGCCCTCACGGGCGCGTCCATCGCCGATGTGGATTACATCGTCCATGGCACGACCATCGGCACCAACGCGCTCATCGAGCGCAAAGGCGCGAAGACCGGGCTGATTACTACCGCCGGCTTCCGTGACGTGCTGGAAATCGCCCGCATCGAGCGCCCGGACGCGGGTCTCTACGACATCTTTGTCGACTTGCCTGATCCCCTTGTGCCGCGCTACCTACGTCGCGAGGTCCACGAGCGCATCGGCGCGGACGGCTCAGTGGTCGTGCCGCTGGACGAAGTCTCGGCGGTCGAGGCGGCGCAGTTCCTCAAGAACGAGGCTGTCGAAGCCATCGCCATTTGCCTGCTCTTCGGCTTCCGCAACCCGGCCCACGAGCGCCGTGTGCGCGACATCGTGCGCGAGGTGTTTCCTGAAGCCTACATCTCGATTTCCTCGGACGTCGCCCCTGAGTTTCGAGAGTATGAGCGGACCTCGACGACCGTGATCAATGCTTATCTCCAGCCGATTACCGAGCAGTACGTCACTGATCTGGTCGACCGGCTGCGCGAGCGGTACGGTGAAATAGATTTGCGTATTATGCAGGCTAGCGGTGGGTCGATGACGGCGGAGGTGGCGAAACGCCACGCGGTGAACATGGTGAACTCCGGCCCGGCGGGCGGTGTGCTGGCGACGGCGGCTATCGGCCGGTTGACCGGCGACCTGAAGCTCATCGGCGTGGACATGGGCGGCACGAGCTTCGACATCGGCCTGGTGGTCGACGGCCAACCGCGCATCAAGTCCGAGGGTGAGTTCGAGGGCTACCCGGTCAAAATCCCCCTGGTCGACGTGGAAGGCATTGGCGCGGGCGGGGGGAGCATCGCCTGGGTGGACGCGGGCGGCGCACTGAACGTCGGCCCGCAGAGTGCCGGGGCTGACCCCGGCCCGGCCTGCTATGGCCTGAACGGCACCCGCCCAACCGTCACCGATGCTAACCTGGTGCTCGGACGCCTCAACCCGGCTTACTTCATGGGCGGCGAGATGCAGCTCCACCCCGACCGGGCGCGCCAGGCCATCGCGGACTACGTCGCCCAGCCGCTGGGAATGAGCGTCGAAGAGGCGGCCAGCGGCATCATCCGCGTGGTCAACGCCAACATGGTGCGCGGCATCAGCGTCAATTCCATCCAGAAAGGCTACGACGTGCGCGAGTTTGCCCTCCTCGCCTTTGGCGGCGCTGGTCCGCTCCACGCCGTGGAGCTGGCTCAGGAGTTGGGGATACGGCGCATCATCGTGCCACCTTATGCCAGCACCCTGTCCGCCTTCGGCCTGCTGGTCGCCGACACGCGCCACGACTACGTGATGACCGTCGCCCGGCACCAGCGCGATCTCTCGCCAGGCGACCTGCTCGCGGGCTTCCTGGATCTGGAGGCACGTGGCCGGGCCCAGTTGCAAGCCCAGCGCGTCCCCGACGAGCAGGTCGAGATCTATTGGTCTGCCGACGTGCGCTACGAGGGCCAATCATACGAGCTAAATGTCCCGGTGGATCGCAACACCCAGCAGGCTTACGAAATCTCCAAAGACTTTGGAAGTCTGGTGCAACTGACCGACGCAGACATCGCCACGACTGTTGCCCGTTTCCACGACCTGCACCGGCGCATCTACGCCTACGGCTCGCCGGATGAGCCAGTGGAATTCATCAATCTCCGGGTGGCAGCGGTCGGCAAGGTGCCAGAGGTACGCCTGGCGCAACGCGATCCGGGGAGTGCCGATCCTGGTGCTGCGCAAAAAGGCGAGCGGCCAGTATACTTCTTTGGCCTGGGCTTCGTGCCGGCGGCCATCTACGAGCGCCACTGGCTGGTGCCAGGGAACGTCGTAGTCGGGCCGTGCCTGGTAGAGGAGCCGGTCTCGACGACGGTGATCCCACCGGGGGCGCAGGCGACGGTCGATGAGTATGGGAATCTGTTGGTGACTCTATAGCTCAAATTGTCAATTTGTGCTACTATTGATATAAGTATTTGTGATATAAGTATTTGGTACAAGGATTCCTTTTATGCAAGGTCGTCAGTTGGCACTTTTTGGGGATATAACGGATGAAAGAAATATAAAGTGGCGCAACCGAAAGCACCGCGTGCCTCTACACGAAGGTCGCCTATGGGTGGGGGGCTGACATGGTGGACGCAGTGGGTGCGGGGCGTGCCTTTGGACAAAGGCTTGGCAAACTTCTCGAAGATGAAAATTCATCGCATTGTCCAGGACTGTATTTGTGGACATTGTCTTTCAGCGAGGGGAGATCGGGCACCACGAGTTTGACGGCATCGAAGCAGCGTTGGATTATCTGAGGTCATGG